>JAKEEL010000288.1 GCA_022616595.1 Methylococcaceae bacterium | reverse complement strand
GCAGGAATCGGACCAGTTCCCATGATGGACGGATCCACACCCGCGCTCGCGTAGGCTTTGATGCTCACCAAGGGCTTAAGCCCGAGTTCCCCGGCTTTTTGCCGAGACATGACGATCACCGCGGCCGCGCCATCGTTGATCCCCGATGCGTTGCCCGCGGTGACGGTTCCGTCCTTGGAAAAGGCCGGGCGCAGCTTGCCCAACGTTTCCGCGGTGGTGCCGTGACGCGGAAATTCATCGGTGTCGAACACGATCGGATCGCCTTTCTTTTGCGGAATCCGGACCGGAATGATTTCATCGGCAAATTTTCCGGCTTTCTGAGCCGCTTCGGCTTTCTGTTGCGACAAGGCCGCGAATTGATCCTGAGCTTCGCGTTTCAGTTCGTATTTCTGCGCGACGTTTTCGGCGGTCGTGCCCATGTGATAGTCGTTGAATACATCCCACAGGCCATCCACGATCATCGAATCCTTGAGCGTAATCGGCCCCATCTTGGTACCGTTGCGGGATCCGTCCAGCAAATGCGGGGCCATACTCATGTTCTCCTGACCGCCCGCGATCACGATCCCGGCATCGCCCGCCTTAATCGCCTGCGCCGCGAGTTGGACCGATTTAACGCCGCTTCCGCAGACCTTGTTGATCGTCGTGGCCGGAACGGTTGCCGGCAGACCTGCGAAAATCGCGGCCTGACGCGCGGGATTCTGGCCGACTCCCGCGGTCAGGACCTGGCCCATGATGACTTCCTCGACCTGCTCCGGCTGAATGCCGGTTTTGGCAAGCAGCGCTTTAATGACTTCCGCGCCCAGATTCGCCGCGGAAATCGCCGACAGGGCACCCAAAAAGTTGCCGACAGCCGTGCGCCCGGCGGCAACGATGACTGCGTCATTCATAAAATTCTCCTCGACAGTTGATTAAATATGTTAATTGTAATTTGTTGCGCTGCACAAATGATATATGCTAATCTAAGATAAAGTCAATATTTAAGTGTTATTGTTACCACCCTCGCGACTATAAGGAGAACATCCATGCAGACTCCCCCGTTTTCGGCCATGTTCGACCAATGGCAAAATTATCAGAAATCCTATATGGATGCGTGGCAATCGATCGCGGAGTCTTCATTTGCAGGGAAACAGCCTGGAAATCCTTGGACGGAGGCGCTCGACAAATGGTGGAAAGGGCTTTCCAATCAGGCCCCGCCGGAGTCCCGGGATCTGTTTTCGCTGCTCGTCGATCAGGGTAAAACCTTCTTCGATATGGCCTCCGCGATTAAAGGTTCGATGCATGAAGCGATGCAGGTCAAGAGCAACGGGGGCGATTGGGAAAAAGTCATCCGGCAGACTTTCGATGGCCTTCGAAGCACGCTCGCCGTTGGAACGACTTCGTTTCCCATGGAATTATGGCATAAGTTCGTAATCGAACGGTTTCAATCGCCCGGGGACCTGATTCCGGATGTCATCAAGCAATTCCTCGGCACCGAAAAACAAATCCTGAGCACGCCCGGAATCGGCTTGTCGCGAGAAAAGCAACAACAATTGCAAAAACTCGCGGAGCAGGCCACGCAATACCAGATCGCCTGCGGCGAATTTATCGAAGTCCAGACCAAGATCGTGAATCTGGCGATTGATCTTTTGCAAAAAGAGATCTGCGAAAAGTTTTCCTGCAGCCAGTATCCGGAATCCTGCCGGGCGGTTTACGACCTTTGGGTGGACTGCTACGAGGAGGTCTATGCCGATGCCGTGATGCAGCCGGAATACAATACGGCTTACAGCGACATGGTCAACAGCCTGATGAGCCTGACCCTGACCTACCGTGAATTGCAGGATGATACCTTGGAAGCCTGCGGCATGCCTTCGCGCCGGGAACTCGACACCTTGCATCAACGCTTCCAGGAAGAGCGCAGGGAAAAGTATAAAATGCGGGCTGACATTGAATCGCTCAGGGAGCAGGTTAAGCAGCTTGCCGAAAACACGAGGCCCGCTCCCGAGCCGAAGGCGGAAAAACCCGTCGTGCCGGAGACCAAGCCGGCATCCCCGGCGGTTCCGCGTCGCACAGCAACGCGCCGCAGAACACCCGCGGCCGCGAAATCCACCACCCCACCCTCGACGAAATAGGTTGAAACCTAAGGAGAAACACCGTGGAAGCCATTAAAATCACTCCTGAAAAAGCACTGGAAGAATTCCAGCAATTTCAAGCGAATCTGGCCAAGGGGCTCAAAAACCTGAGCGAGATCGGCGAAATCGAATCCGGTGTCACGCCGCGCGAAGCGGTGTATCAAGAAGACAAGATGGTGCTTTACCATTATCAACCGAGCCGCGGGAAGCAACTGAATCCAACCCCGCTTTTGATCGTGTACGCGCTGGTTAACCGGCCTTACATGGCCGATCTGCAGGAGGATCGTTCGACGATCAGAGGCTTGATGGACGCGGGCCAGGATGTCTATCTGATCGACTGGGGATACCCGGATCAGGCCGACAAGTTTCTGAACTTGGACGATTACCTGAACGGATACATCGATCGCTGCGTCGATTTCATGCGCAAACGGTATGATGTAGGCCGGATCAATCTGCTCGGAATTTGTCAGGGCGGGACATTCAGCCTGTGCTACAGCGCGATGCACCCGGACAAGATCGCGAATCTGGTCACCATGGTGACTCCGGTCGATTTCAAAACCGAAGACAACGTGCTAAGCCGCTGGATCCAGAATATTGATGTTGACAAGACCGCCGACGCACTGGGTAACCTGTCCGGAGACATGCTGAACTATACCTTTCTCTCCCTGAAGCCGATGCGCCTGACCGGACAGAAATATCTGGATATGGTGAATATTCTCGCGGACCCGAA
Organism: Methylococcaceae bacterium; assembly: GCA_022616595.1. GTDB lineage: Bacteria > Pseudomonadota > Gammaproteobacteria > Methylococcales > UBA1147 > UBA1147. The sequence goes on along the minus strand of JAKEEL010000288.1, from coordinate 3,655 downwards.
ACAAGCCAAGAATTTCATGCGCATGGAAAAATGGATTTTCGACAGCCCGGATCAGGCGGGACAGGCTTGGCGTGAGTTCTGCACCTGCTTCTACAAGCAAAACAAACTGGTCGAAGGAGGGCTGAAGATCGGGGATTACGAGGTCAATCTGAAAAATGTCACGATGCCGGTCCTGAACGTCTATGCGACACTGGATCATCTGGTTCCGCCCGCTGCGTCCAAGGTGTTGAAAAAGCTGATCTCCAGCGAGGATTACGAGGAAATCGAATTTCCGGGCGGCCATATCGGAATTTATGTCAGCGGCCGGGCACAGAAGGAAATTCCGCCGGCGATCGGCAAGTGGCTGGAAGCAAGACGCTGACTCAACTTTGCCAAGCCACCGTCAATGGCCGCCAGGCAGGCTCGCATCGGCTCAACCGGTCCCTCGGGAGCGGATCCGTCTTGAATGGCCTCCTTCTCTGGATCGGTCGATCGGAAGGAGGTCATCCGGCGAGGCATTCGTCCACAACCCGCACGGCAGATAGGCCGATGCACCGCTTGCAATCCACGCTGCGCTTTCAATTACGGCTTGACAAGCAACCACCGCAACACCACAATGGGCTGCTCAGAGAATACGCGCCCGTAGCTCAGTTGGATAGAGTACCTGGCTACGAACTAGGGGGTCGGGAGTTCGAATCTCTCCGGGCGCGCCATTTAATCATAAAGTCAAAGCGCAAGGTTTCAAGTAACGGACTGACCTTTGCACGTTCCAATAGAGCCCCGCAAGCAGCCACTCCGGCTGAGCCTAATTCATTCGTTCCAGAACCCCTTCCAGTTCTTCCAGGGTTGTGTAGCTGATCACGAGCCTGCCCTTTCCGCTGGCTTTGTGCTGAATCGCCACCCGAGCTCCGAGCTTTTCGCTGATCCGGGTTTCTAAAGCTTCAATATCGGGGTCCCGAGCCTCGGGTTCCGATTCGCTTGGTCCTTCGGCTTGTAAGTTCCTGACCAGTTTTTCGGTCGCCCGGACGTTCAAGCCCCGGGCCGCAACTTTCCGCGCGGCCTGAATCTGAATCGGCCCGTCCAGCCCCAGCAAAGCCCTGGCGTGCCCCATTTCAATTCTGCCTTTCGCCAGATAATCCTTGACTTCGTCCTGCAAATCCAGGAGTCGCAACAGATTAGTCACCGTGGTGCGGGACTTCCCGACCGCGTCGGCCACCTGCTGATGGGTCATGTTGAACTCGGTCAACAGCCGATCCAAGCCTTCCGCTTCTTCGAGCGGATTGAGATCCTCGCGCTGGATATTTTCGATCAGCGCCAGGGCCATGGCCACCTGATCGGATATATTCCGGATAATCACAGGAACTTCATGCAAACCGGCCAATTGGGCCGCGCGCCAGCGCCTTTCCCCGGCGACGATTTCGTATTTTTCATCGTCGAGCCGCCGAACCACGATGGGTTGGATCACTCCCTGGGCGCTGATCGAATCCGCGAGTTCTTGAAGCCGCTCCTGATCAATGTCCTTGCGCGGTTGATATTTGCCACGCTGCAGCCTTTCAACCGGCAGATGTTTGTCGGAGGTTTCCCTTGATTGTGGAGAAACCTCCCCGAGCAGCGCGTTGAGCCCGCGGCCGAGTCCTCTTTTCTTCACCGGCATAGTGGTTTCCCGTTGGTGTCTTTCATGGGTTGTTGTTGGCCTTTCTGGTCATTTCGCTCGCGAGTGCCAGGTATGCCAGTGCACCGCGCGAATTCCGGTCGTAGTGAAAGACCGGCAAACCGTGACTCGGCGCTTCCGCCAAACGGACATTGCGCGGGATGACGGTGCGAAAAACCCGGTCCTTGAAATATTCCAGCAACTGATTGGATACATCCCGGGTCAATTTGCTGCGCGGGTCGTACATGGTGCGCAGCAAGCCCTCGAGTTGCAGGCCCGGATTCAGGTCGGCACGGATCCGGGACAGCGTATCCATCAAGGCTGAAAGCCCTTCGAGCGCGAAGTATTCGCATTGCATCGGGATCAGAATCCCGTCGGCCGCGACCAGTGCGTTCAGCGTCAACATATTCAGAGAAGGCGGACAATCGATCAGAACATAATCATACTGATCGCGACAGTTTTTCAAACCCTCCGCCAGGCGCCGCTCGGTTCGGCTGGCCCGGGTCAATTCGACTTCGGCCGCGGTCAGATCCGCGTTTCCCGGCAAAAGATCCATCTTGAGATTTTCCAGACGGGTCAGAATTTCCGCAGACCCGGCCTCCTCCAGCAGCAGATCACAGGATGAAAGCTCCAGTTCGTTTTTATTCAACCCGCAAGCCATGGTCGCATTCCCCTGCGGATCGAGATCGACCAGCAGAACCCGCTTCTTGGTCATCGCAAAACTGGCCGCAAGATTCACGCAGGTCGTGGTTTTGCCAACCCCGCCCTTCTGATTGGCGATCGCTATAATTTTCCCCATGCCATTACCAGCCTGATTACGGTTCATGCGCTTGCGGCGTCAACATCAGAATATGCCGTTCCGCGTGAACACCCGGCACTCGAATCGGGATGACCGAGGCCCGGAAACCCGGATAGTTGGTTTCGCGATCGGGCAACCGGCCTCGCATCGCAAGTATCCTCCCTCCATCCTTCAACAAGTGCGATGAACTCGAAAGGATTTCGGACATCGCGGCAAACGCTCGCGTTACAATCGTATCGAATAATAACTCATTTTTAAACCGTTCCACCCGATCCTGAACGACCTCGACGTTCATCAACCCCAATTCCAGCACGGCTTGGCGAACGAACCGGGTTTTTTTCCCGTTGCTGTCGATCAGCACGAAGGATTTATCGCTGTGCAGAATCGACAAGGGGATACCCGGGAGTCCCGGCCCGGTTCCGATATCCAGCACCCGCTGACCGCGAATATACGGGGATAGCGATAAGCTGTCGAGGAGGTGATGGCTGATCATGGTCAGCGGATCGCGAATCGCGGTCAGATTGTAGGTTTTATTCCATTTTGACAATAAGGCCAGAAAATCGAGCAGACCGGACAGTAATTCCGGGTTGCATGCGATCCCCGATTGTTTCAGTCCTTCGGCGAGTTGTCCTGAAAGACCGCGCTCCACCGCGAATCTCGTGTTCTAGGCCGTCATTCGATTCGATCCGCGCCGGCCAGTCCAACGAAATCGAACCGGCTGGAAACCCGAGTCGACAGCACAGTCACGAAAATCGAAGCGGATTCCGACGAATTCTGCAGTGCCCGTCATCGATCGCTGCTGTAGCGTTTCAGATGGACCAGCAGCAAGGATACGGCGGCAGGCGTAACCCCGGATATCCGGGCCGCCTGCCCGAGCGTTTCGGGGACTGCTGCCTTGAGTTTCTCGGTGACCTCCCTGGATAGCCCGATTACGTTCGAATAATCGAGGCCAGCCGGAATTTTCAGGTTTTCATAGCGAAGATTGCGATTGATTTCGGTCTTCTGCCGCTCGATATAACCGGCGTACTTGACCTGAATCTGAACCTGTTCGGCAACCTGGTCGTCGACTTCATCGGAAGGTTGCAGCAGCGTCCCGACCAGATGATCGATGCTGATCTCCGGTCGCCGCAACAAATCGAGGAGATTGGTATCCCTGGCCAGCGGACTTTTCAGAATGCCGTCGAGAAAACCGGCTTCCGGACTGTCGGCCCGCAACCTCATCCCCG
>JAKEEL010000075.1 GCA_022616595.1 Methylococcaceae bacterium | reverse complement strand
GCCCGAAGCTACGGCCATATCTTAATGACAACGATGACCCGGAATCCCGGACCATCATTCGCTTCCGCGAGGCGCCTTTCATTGCAACAATTTTGTAACGCAATCCTGCCAGGATTTCATTTAAAATCGCCCGCTTGCGGAGTCCATTCGCAAAAACTTGCAGCATCTAACAATTTTTGCTATTAATTGACGGTTTAGATGTAATGGTTTGGTTGGGAGTGACTGGATGACCGGAAACAAAAAATCTGAAGGGGCGCTATTCAACTTCGAGCCCTATGAGATCGCCGAAGGTGAAGAATACATGAACGAAGCTCAAATCGAGCATTTCCGTTCCATTCTTGAAAACTGGAAGTCGGAATTGATGAAAGAAGTCGATCGGACCGTCCACCACATGCAGGACGACGCGGCCAATTTTCCCGACCCCAATGATCGGGCGACTCAGGAGTCTGAGTTCGGGCTGGAGCTTCGAACCCGCGACCGCGAACGCAAACTGATCAAAAAAATCGACGAATCACTCGCGAGCCTCGATACCGGAGAATACGGCTATTGCGAGTCCTGTGGGATCGATATCGGCCTTCGGCGGCTGGAAGCCCGCCCCACCGCGACACTCTGCATCGATTGCAAGACGCTCGATGAAATTCGGGAAAAGCAAACCGGCTGAGACCGGTTCCACCACGCGGGCTCCGGATTGGAAGGCGCCGAATCCAGGACCAATCCACTCGACACGATTCGGCCCCGAGCCGACCTGTGACAAATCCGGATAGCCAGGAAATCTTCCAGCGTTTTCTGGCGCTAAGGCCGCCTGTCCGGCCATCCATTTTGGTTGCAAGTGGAATCGCTCGAATCCTGAGGCCGTGGGCTGCCGCCATGAGGAGGTTCCCAGGGCATGATATGGACTGACTTCTTCAAGATCGAAAAACCGATCAGTTCTCCGACCCGCAAGCGATTCCGGTTCGCGACGTGAACCGGAAGCTCGACGGTGAAATCCAGCCGCGAACATTCGCAGCGCACGACCGCGGTGCAGATACCCCCGATCACAATCAACTCGAAAATCCTTCCTTCAACCGGATTTTCCCGGATCCCTTTCGAAGGCCGAAGCCGGCTGTGCAGCAAGAGACTCGAGGCAGGAATCGACCAATACACATCATCCCCTTCCAGATAGCCGGGATGGTAAGCCGCCTCGATCCTTAGTCCGCTGCACTCGAGCCGGGTCGCTTCGAGCCCCGGTAATTGTGCCTCAACCCGGGCTGGAAAAAGATTCCGAACATCCACGAGCCGCGCGACCAGCGTGCTCTCCGGCCGTTCGAAAAGCTCGGCGGGCTTTCCCGACTGCAGGGTCTTGCCCGCATGCAGCACGCACATGGTGTCGGCCAGCATGGACGCTTCCTCGAGATCATGCGTGACCAGCACGATCGGAATATTCAAGCCGCGCGTCAATTGCAGGGTCTGCAATTTCAATTTGCGGCGGGTCACCTGATCGACCGCCGAAAAGGGCTCATCGAGCAACAAGATCGCGGGTTCCCTGGCCAATGCGCGGGCCAGTGCGACGCGTTGCTTTTGCCCCCCCGACAGCGTATGCGGAAAGCGCTTTTCGAGCCCCGCCAGATTGACATGTTCGAGAAATTGCAGGGCTTTTTCGGCTCGTCCGGATTTCGTGAATCCGGGATTCACCGCGATTTCAATATTTTGCTGCACGTTCAGATGCGGGAAAAGCGCGAAATCCTGAAACACCAATCCGGCTTTCCGAGTCTGCGGCGGCAGATCGATCCCGGCCCCGGTATCGAGCCAGGTCGCGCCCGCACAGCGGATATGCCCGGTCGCGGGCCGGTACAGCCCCGCGATACAGCGCAGAATCGTGGACTTCCCGCTTCCGGACGGCCCGACCAGAGCCAACAATTTTCCAGGCCGGCATTCCAGATCGACCTCGAGCGGAATCGGCCTGGTCTGAAACAAGCGCAGCCGCAGACCTTGGTCGGTCAAAACGATCAACCCCTGACGCGCGCCGAAAAATTCCGGTTCATCGTATAAACCAGGCTCACGACGCACAAGGAAAAGACCAGGAGCACCAGCGACATGCTGCCCGCGGAAGCCTCCTCGAAGGACTGGACCTTATCGAATATCGCGATCGATACGGTGCGCGTCTCATCCGGAATATTGCCGCCGACCATCAGCACGACCCCGAACTCACCCATCGTATGCGCGAAGCTCAAGGCCATGCCGGACACGATCCCGGCTCGGGCCAAGGGCAACTCGATGCGCCAGAACGTGCTCCATTTCGACAGTCCGCTGCACCAGGCCGCTTCGCGGACTCCCTGAGGAATCGACTCGAAAGCCTGCAGCATCGGCTGCACCGCGAACGGAAGACTGTAGATCACCGAAGCGATCAGCAGCCCGCCGAACGAGAAGACCAGGGTCTCCCCGGTCAACGATTCGACCGCCGACCCGAGCGGCGAGCGGCGGCCCAGGAAGAGCAGCAAATAATAGCCGAGAACCGTCGGCGGCAGGACCAGCGGCAGGGCCACGATCGCCTCGATCATGCTTTTGCCCGGAAAGCGCCGCCACGCGAGCGAACGGGCGACCAGCAGGCCGACGATCAGCAGCACGGCAACCGTAGCGCCGGACAGTTTCAGGGAAAGACTGAATGCGGTCCAATCCATAGCTTGTCCAATTAAAACTCAATGAGGGTTGCAAAGATACCGCGGATACCGGGGAATAAGAATGCGCTTACTTCACCGTTTTCCCGCTTGACGAATCCGGCCGGGAATGGCAACGTAAGAGCGCTTTTCCACCATTTTAATGCAAAGGCGCAAGGGGAATCTTATGAAAACAATAAACCGTCTATTTTCCACGGCTTTTATCGGAGCGATCGCGGCCCTGCCGGTTCAGGCGAACGAAAAACTCGCGACCGACAACCGCTGCATGAACTGCCATAAAATCGATACCAAGGTGGTCGGGCCCTCTTTCAAGGAGATCGCGGCAAAATACAAGGGCGATGCGGGCGCCGAAGCCGCGATGATCGACAAAGTCAAGAAAGGCGGGTCCGGTACCTTCGGCGCCGTCCCGATGCCGCCGAATTCTCCGCGCGTCAGCGATGCGGATATCGAGACCCTGGTCAAGTGGATTCTGGCGATGTAGCCGGTTTGGTCCGGAAAGGCGGGGGCGGGTCATTCAACCCGCCCCGGACCTTGCATCCGGCCTTTTCCCCGGATTACGCTTCGCTAATCCAGGCTACGATGTCT
>JAKEEL010000287.1 GCA_022616595.1 Methylococcaceae bacterium | reverse complement strand
TTCAGGTCTTCCTCGGACAACTGGTAAGGCGGCATGATCGCGGCGAAACCTTTCACGAGAGACGCATTCGGGCTTGCAATCGCTTCCCTCAGATAAGCCTCGTCGACGACCACCGTGCCGCCATCCTCCAATGCTTCCGTTTTACCGTATAGACCTTTCCAGCTCGGGCCGGCGCCAGCCGTGCCGTCGACACTGTGGCATCCGAGACAGCCTTGTTTCTGCGCCACTTCGAGTCCCTTGGCCGCGGATGCATCTCCAGCCACCGCCTGTCCTTTGGCAACGGTTTGAGCGAAGGTCGGTTGGGCAGCGATCCATTGTTGAAAATCATCGGTTTCATCGACGATTACGAAACTGCGCATCGTATGGTGGCCCACGCCGCAGTATTCGGCACAGGCGCTGTCGAACTTTCCGACACGGGTCGGAGTAAACCAGAAACTGGAAATGACGCCCGGTACCGCATCCATTTTGGCGCGGAAATGAGGTACGTAAAAATCATGCAGAACGTCTTTCGAGCGAAGTAAAACCTGAGTCGGTTGGTTGATCGGCAGATGCAGTTCGCCGGAGGCGACCACCACGTCATCCGCGGCGTTCGGATCATCCGGGTCAAGACCGAAGGGATTGGCGACACTGACGAACCGCGCTTCACTGTTCCCGAGAATTTCATCGCTTCCGGGAAAGCGGTAAGCCCATTGCCATTGCTTGCCGAGAACCTCGATCACCGTGGCTTCTTCGGGGGCATGCACGAAATCGTCGTATACGATCAGCCCCGGAGCCAGCATGATCACCACGCCAATCGTCGTCAATATCGTGAGCCACCATTCGAGCTTTTTGTTTTCCGGTTCGTATTCCGCCTTCCTGCCTTCCTTGTGGCGAAAGCGGATCACCGCGTAGGCCATGAACAGGTTGATTGCGATGAAGACCGCGCCGGTTACCCAAAAGGTGATCATCAAGGTGTCATCCATCTCGCCCCAGTTGGACGCCAGCGGCGTGATCCACCAGGGACTCCAGAGATGGAATGCAACGGAACCAATGACCAGTAATATTAATACGATTGCTATAGCCATACCCGATCGAACGCTCCCCTCAAGCTCTCGAAAGAACCTTAAATGAACAATTATTTACGGCGAATACAAGTTTGCAAGCAAGTTCTCAGGAAATTCACCTGAACCGGCCAAGAAGGAGCATAGAATTGCGCCGCGTTGAGGGCTGATGACCATGTCCGGGAAATTAAAACCGCCCCTTGCGGATCATTTTCCGGAAAGACTCGCAACCCGGCCCTATCGCTGGAACGGATGGGTGAACCGCGAATCGATCGTTATGCTGCTTCAACTCCCCTCTAAAATTATGAAAGGAATAACCTTCCAATTATACGCACACCAAACTTCACACACCTGTCAATTTACTTTCATTGAACCCGATACCAGATCATTGGCGGCATTCGGTTCTTTTTTTAATAAAAATGCCGCGAGCGATCGGTGATTGGTTCATCCGCCACCCCGAACAGTTTCCCAGGATACCCTGGCGGATCGACAATCCATTCGTCCGGGTGCATCGTATAGCATTTGCTCATCCATCTCAAGTCAAACAACACCGAAAATTGTCGCTTCGCAGCGCGGATTCCCATGATCCTTCCCCGAGGGACCCTCCGGATGATTGGATTCATCGCGGCTTTGTTTATAATCGGCTTCCATGACACGCATAATCATAGACGAATCCTCGCTAATCGCCCTGGGCCGGGAAGTCATCGATATCGAGACCCGGGCGGTCGCCGCGTTACGCGATCGAGTCGACGAGTCCTTCGTGCAGGCTTGCCGGCTCCTGCTGGACTGCCGGGGCAGGATCGTGGTGACCGGAATGGGGAAATCCGGTCATATCGGCGGAAAAATCGCAGCGACCTTGGCGAGCACCGGGAACCCCGCGTTTTTCGTTCATCCCGGCGAAGCCGGACACGGCGACCTGGGCATGATCACGCGCGAGGATACGGTACTGGCTCTGTCCAATTCGGGAGAAACCCCGGAAATTCTGACCATCCTGCCGATGCTCAAGCGGCTCGGAATTCCGCTGGTCGCGATGACCGGCGCCCGAGAATCGACGCTGGCCCGGGAAGCCTCCGTGCATCTCGACGTGCGGGTCGTTCAGGAGGCCTGTCCGCTCGGGCTCGCCCCGACCTCGAGCACCACGGCGGCACTGGTCATGGGGGACGCGCTGGCGGTATCGCTGCTCAAGTCCAAGGGTTTTACCCGCGACGATTTTGCGCGCTCACACCCGGGCGGCCGCCTGGGCAAGCGGTTATTGTTGAAAACCGGGGATTTGATGCATAGCGGGTCCGAGTTACCCAGCGTCGGGGAACAGGCCTTGGTCCGTGAAGCGCTGATCGAAATGACCGCGAAAAAGCTGGGTATGACCGCGATCGTGGACCGGAACAACTTCGTCAAGGGAATCTTTACAGACGGAGATCTGCGCAGAATGTTCGATAAAACCGAGTGCGACGTCCATACCACCCGCATCCAGGACGTGATGACCGCAAACTGCGCGACGATCAGCCCCGAAATGATGGCGGCCGAGGCATTGCAAAAGATGGAGCAGAAAAAAATCACCGTTCTTCTGGTTACCGATGCCCAAAACCGATTGATCGGCGCGTTGCACATGCACGACCTTCTGCTGGCGGGTGTGGTCTGACCTTTACCTTGCGTAACGGCCCGGCTTTTTTATAGATTGACCCCGCACGTTAAAATGGCACGCGTCGATTAACAGAAGAACGACACCGAATCCATGAATTCCGAAACAGGGGCGACTACTGTTTCGCACCGGAACTCGCTTTGAATCCGAAAATATGCACGAAATTCTCGAAAAAGCCAAACTGGTCCGCCTGGTCATCTTCGATGTGGACGGTGTCCTGACCGATGGAAAACTGATCTTCGATGAGTCGGGGCGCGAATACAAATGCTTTAATACGAAAGACGGTCACGGGATCAAAATGCTGCGCAATAGCGGCGTCGAAACCGCAGTCATCTCCGGACGTAAGTCCCGGGCGGTTTCCCTGCGCATGTCAAGTCTAGGCGTACAGCATGTACTTCAGGGCCGGGACGATAAAAGGGCTGCGTTTGATGAACTCTGTGCAGCCCTGTCCGTGAGCCCCGGGCAAGTGGCCTGTGTCGGCGATGATCTGCCGGATCTTCCGTTGTTCATCCGGGCCGGACTTGCGATCGCGGTCGCGGACGCCCATATCGCGGTTCGGCAGCGTGCGGATTGGTGTACTTCGCTGCCCGGCGGCTGCGGCGCCGCTCGCGAAGTCTGCGATCTGGTCATGCAGGCCCAGCAGACGCTGGAGCCTTCGATCAGCGCCTATCTAACCGTTTGAACGTGACTCGAGCGGATGACCAAACAACTGTGGATCTATCTGGCGCTGACGATTGTTGTCCTGCTGAGTTGGTTCGTGGCCGACTGGTTATCGCCGCAACCAAAAAAAATCCAATCCCGGGACAGCCACCGCCCGGATTCTTTCAGTAAGAAATTTTCCAAAATCACGATGACCGAAGAAGGCAAGCCGAAAAACAAACTGATCGCGGAATCCATGGTGCATTTCAAGGATGACGACACCACCGAACTCGAAAAACCGGTGTTCACCTATTTCAACGCGGAGGCGCCTCCCTGGGTAGTCCACTCGGATAGAGGCTTCATCAGTACCAGGGGCGAAACGATAGTGCTCGGCGGGAAGGTGTGGATCACCCGGGCCGCGGCGCCCGGAATCGAGCCGGTCACGATCAACACCGAGAACCTTCGGATCAAACCGAAAACCGATTATGCCGAAACCGACAAATTCGCGGAGCTGATCAGCAACCGGAATCGAATCAGCGGAATCGGGTTATCCCTCTATTTCGGCGAACATAAACGAATTACACTGCATTCCAGTGTCCGGGGAATATACGATGCGCGCTGAGGCAGGCCTGTGCCTGGCCTTGGTTCTTGGCTTCACAGCGCCCGTCTGGTCTATGGAAAGCGATTCCGGTCAGCCGATCTATATCGAAGCCGACGGAGCAACCTATGACGACAATACCGGCGTCAGCGTCTATACCGGAAGCGTGGAAGTCACCCAGGGCAGCATGTGGCTCAAATCCGATAAACTGGTCGTTTATACCCAGGAACGCAAACCCTATAAGTATGTCGCGACGGGCGACCCGGTGACCTGGAAGCAAACTCCCAACACCGGGGCCGAGGATCTGCACGGCCGTTCCCTGACCCTTGAATATTATACCGATACGGAGCTGATGGTCATGATTGAAAAAGCCGTGGTCCGGCAGGGCAAGGACACCTACGCCAGTGAACGAATCGAATACGATAAAAAAAATGCGATCGTAAAAGCCGGCCAGGCATCCTCGAACGGCAAACGCGTCCACATCACCCTGCATCCGAAAGACGAGAAAGAAAAGTAACCATGGCGCTTTTGTCTGCACGGGATCTCAGAAAGCGATACCACAACCGTTGGGTGGTCGATGGCGTGTCGCTGAACATCAACAGCGGTGAAATCGTCGGCCTGCTCGGGCCGAACGGCGCCGGCAAAACCACGAGTTTTTACATGATCGTCGGCCTGATCAAGACCGAATACGGCAGAATCTCGATCGATCAATTCGACATCACCCGGCTACCGATCCACGCGCGCGCGCAGATGGGCATCGGTTATCTACCCCAGGAACCGTCGATTTTCCGAAAATTGAACGTCGCGGACAATCTGCGCGCGGTGCTCGAAATCAGAAAGGACATCAGCCGGGGACAGCAGGAACTGATGATCGAAGAACTCTTGCATGAATTCGGCATCAACCATTTACGGATGCAGCCGGCGCTGGGACTGTCCGGAGGCGAACGCCGGCGCGTGGAAATCGCCCGCGCCCTGGCTTCGGAGCCCCACTTCATCCTGCTCGATGAACCCTTCGCCGGAGTCGATCCGCTATCGATCATTGACATCCAGAAGATCATCCGCCATCTGCGCGAGAGAGGAATCGGAATCCTGATCACCGAACACAACGTCCGGGAGACTCTGGGTACCTGCGACCGCGCCTATATCCTCAATGAAGGCAAGGTGATCGCCGAAGGCAATCCCGATACCATCCTCGAGAATCAACAGGTCAGGCGAGTCTATCTCGGCGAGAACTTTAATATGTGAGCGCCTGTTCCAATTCCTCACCCGATCCCGGACGATTGCGCTAAAATAGAGTCGGGGCAACGCGGTTCCCGAGCGCTCGTCTTACGCGGAAGCAAATCATAAAGATCGGTAAACTCGAATTCAGTTCGATGAAACAGTCGTTACAGTTACGCATCAGCCAGCAACTTACCATGACCCCGCAATTGCAGCAGGCGATCCGCCTGTTGCAATTGTCGACTCTGGATCTGCATCAGGAAATCCAGCAAGTCCTCGATTCGAACCTGATGTTGGAAATTGCGGAGGACGAACCCGCCCAAAGTGACGAAGTCCCGGACGAAAAGCGAACCGAGCTCAGGGAAACCACGAGCGAGGGTTCACAGACCGATATCCCCGATGAACTCCCGGTCGATTCCTCGTGGGAAGATGTTTATGACAACGTGCAGCTTTCCGGTTCTTCGACAGCCGCCCCGGAAAATCAGGATTTCGAGACTTATCGCTGCACCTCGCCAACCCTGGTCGAACATTTGCTGTGGCAGATGGAACTCGCGAAATTTTCCGAACCGGATCGCGCCATCGCAATTGCAATCATTGACTCGATCAACTCCGAGGGTTACTTGACCTCGACCATCGAGGATATCCACCTCGGTTTATTGAACCAGATGGAAGCGCTGGAAATCGAGGAAGTTCGGGCCGTGCTGCACCGTGTCCAGAATTTCGATCCGCCCGGCGTGGCCGCGGCGGATCTCGGCGATTGCTTGAGAATTCAATTGTGCCAGCTACCCGATGACGTCGTTTGGAAGCACACCGCGATCGAACTGGTCACGCATTTTCTCGATCAACTCGCCGCGCAGAACCAGCCGCGCCTGAAACGCCTGTTGGACCTGAACGACGAGGAACTCGATCAGGTCATCGCGTTGATCAGGTCACTGAATCCGCGTCCCGGAAGCGCGATTGAAAACCACGAATCCCAATATGTGATTCCCGACGTCTTTGTCGCCAAAAACAAAGACCGATGGCAGGTCTCGCTGAATCCGGATATCGCACCCAAGCTGCGCGTAAACCCGTACTATTCGAGCATGATCAAAAGAGCCGACAACAGTTCCGACAATGCCTGCCTCAGGAATCATCTGCAGGAAGCCCGTTGGTTTCTGAAAAGCCTGCAGAGTCGAAGCGATACCCTGCTCAAAGTCGCGCGCTGCATCGTCGAACGGCAGCGGGATTTCCTCGAACACGGTCCGATCGCGATGAAACCCATGGTGTTGCGCGATGTCGCGGACGAAGTCGAAATGCACGAGTCGACCATTTCCAGGGTGACCACCCAAAAGTACATGCATACTCCGAAAGGAATCTACGAATTCAAATATTTTTTCTCGAGCCATGTCTCCACCCATAGCGGCGGTGAATGCTCATCGACCGCGATTCGCGCGTTCATTCAGGAGTTGATCGACAACGAGCCTCAAGCGAAGCCCCTGAGTGACCACAAAATAGCCCAGCTGCTGCAAGGCAAGGGAATCAATGTCGCGCGCCGGACAATCGCCAAATACCGGGAAGCGATGTCCATCCCGGCTTCGCATGAACGGAAACGCATTTTGTAACCTGCGCGCCGGCTCTCGTCACACCGAACCGATTAGGATAAGCTATCATCAGTAAAACAGGATCTTTCCGGAACGTTGTGTTCACTCGGAATAACTTCACGGCCACTCAACAGGAATACCCCTGTGCGACCTTCTCTCGGAAATCGCAGCGGGAATTCTCGCTCGTGCCGGACTGTTCTCCATCGGGAGCGACGACTTAACAATTTTATCGGACTGTCAGGAGAATCTGAACATGCAAATCAGTGTAACGGGACACCATATCGACATCACCGACGCATTGAAAAACTATGTCGAAACCAAGTTCGAACGGCTCGAAAGGCACATTGACCATGTGACCGACGTTCACGTCATTCTCGGTGTCGAAAAAATTATCAAAAAGGCTGAAGCGACCGTGCAGATCAGCGGGGCGAAGCTTTTCGCCGAAGACCATCAGGAAGACATGTATGCCGCGATCGACAGCCTGGTGGATAAACTCGACCGGCAGGTCCGTAAACACAAGGAAAAAACTGCGAATCACCACCGTTAGCATCCTTCATCCGTTGTCTTGCGGGTCCAAGCCTCGATTCCCCCGAATCCGTGAGGACCGGGGGAGGACAACCGGAAGCAACTGGCAAGCCGGATTTATTCTTGAACAAATTTTTGTTTTCTGAATCAACATCCTGGGCGCAATTGCCGAGTACACCGCGGATCCAACGCACCGAGCCATGAAGCTTATTATAGTCAGCGGCTTATCGGGATCGGGCAAGAGCATCGCGCTGGATACCCTCGAAGACTGCGGCTATTACTGCATCGACAACCTGCCGGTCGCCCTGGTGGAAAAACTGATCGAACAGGTGATCGGGGCGGAAGGCCAGACCTACCAGAAAATCGCGATAGGCATCGATTCGCGGACCGACAGCAAAAGTTTCGCGATTTTTCCGGAAACCCTCTCGTTGATGAGAAATCTGAACATCGATTACGAGATCCTGTTTCTGCAAGCCGATCCCAAAACGTTGTTGAAGCGCTTCAGCGAAACGCGCCGCAAGCACCCCTTGACCAACACCAACCTTTCGCTCGCCGAAGCAATCGATTTCGAGCGCCAACTGCTCGAGACGGTTATCGATCACGCGGACCTGATCATCGATACATCGCGTACCAATATCCACGAACTCAGGGAAATCATCCGTGTCCGGGTCGGGTTGAAGAAAAACCAGGTCTTATCCATTTTTTTCCAGTCTTTCGGTTTCAAAAACGGAATCCCGCTCGACACCGATTTTGTGTTCGACGCGCGCTGCCTCCCGAATCCACACTGGGAACCGGCCTTGCGCAATTTGACCGGCAAGGATCGGCCGGTGATTGAATTTCTCGACAACCTGCCCGTGGTTCGCGAGTACCTGCAGGACATCACCACATTTTTGCAGCGGTGGCTTCCGGATTTCGAGGCCGGAAACCGTTCTTATTTCAGCATCGCGATCGGCTGTACCGGAGGCCGACACCGATCGGTCTACCTGGCTGAAAATCTGGCCAACAATTTCAGGTCGACTCATTATCATATTCTGGTAGGCCACCGGGAACTCCACTGACGCACCCGCACGGCAGATAGATCGGCCGAGGATCGACAGCGCCCGTTCGCTATCTACCGATTGCCCCGACCCGATTCTGGCTGATCGCTTCAAGCCCGATCCGGAATGCCGACATGCAGTTCGCGATTGCGTTCGGCAATTTCCTGGCGCATTTGCTTGCGCATTTCACCGGCTTTGAACAGTTTGTGGTCCAGCTCGGTTTCGAGGATCAGCGGCGGTACCGGAACCGATTTGCCGTCCGCTCCCTTGGCAACCATCGTGAAATAACAGGAATTGGTGTGCCGGTCTTCACCGGTCGTCAGGCTTTGGGCGACGACTTTGATACCGATTTCCATCGAAGTCTTACCGGTGTAATTCACGTTGGCCTTGAAGGTGACGAGTTCGCCGACCCGGATCGGTTCCTTGAATATGACCTGATCGAGGGACGCGGTCACGACATAGCCGCGGCAGTACTTCGCGGCGCAGGCATAGGCGACCTGGTCGAGCAATTTCAACAGGGAGCCGCCGTGCACGACCCCGGAAAAATTCGCCACGTCCGGGGTCATCAAAACGGTCATGTACAATTGTTTGTCTTGTCTGCTCATGAGTTACTGTCCCGGTGGTTGGTCAGCAATCGCCGCTTGCCAGGTCGTATAGGGCTTTCGTGCGAGGTTGGTGTTGTAATAGCGCGCATCCCGGGTCACTTCGGTTCCTATCCAGGCGGGCCGATCGAACGCTTCCCCGGCTTCGCTCAATTCGATTTCCGCGACGATCAGGCCGGCGTTCTGGCCTTCGAATTCATCGATCTCCCAGGTATGCGAACCGATCTCCGCGAAATGGCGGATTTTCTCGATCAAGGGCTGCCCGGCCAGGGTGTCCAGTATCTGTTCGGCGTCGGAGCGCGGGATTTCGTATTCGAATTCCTGGCGCTGAACGCCGAGCGTGACGCTTTTGATATTGATCCAGCCGCGCTCCGCATCGCTTCTGACTCGTACCGAGGCATTGCCGGATTGACTCAGATAGCCCTGCCGCATTCTCGATGATTTGATGACCGCACGGCGCCACCCGTCGTCACGCACCAGGAATTTACGCTCAATTTCTATACCCATAACCGCGCTTCGTAAATCCGGGAAACAGTCCGGAGCCGTCGAATTCCGGTTCGAAAGGTTGCGCTGTCAGGCGAACCCGCGCAACCGCCTCGAAGGAAGCCTCATTATACGTCAATCAGGGGGCATGGAAGAAAGTCCCGGAAGAGCCGGAATCCTGCCCGACAATGGGGGATCTGCGGGAATCCGTTGTCCGGGCGTTAGTCCAAGACGGGCCAGTTCCTGTTGTACCAGTTTCTGGAAGCGGCGGTTCAAGGAGACCGCGAGAAAGACCGTCGCGAAATATCCGTACGGCAGTTTCGGGCTCTCCACCGAGAAGCACAGCTGATGATAGGGCTTCGCGACATGGCGATGGTGATCGGAATGTCTGGAAAGGCCCACCATCGCATTCAGGGTGAACCAGGAATCGGTGTCCCAGGACAGCGGCTTTCCGGGGCGCTCCGCGGCCCGGCACAAACCCCAATGTTCGATGTAGTTGACGGCCTCCAGTTTGCGGACCGCGGCAAATGCCTGGACCGCGAAAACCAGCAGACCCTCGATCCCGAAAACCAACCCGATACCGATCAGCATAATCGATTCGAACAGGACGCCCTGCGCGACCCGGTGACTGCAAAATCGGGAATCAAGCCGGATCCAATCCTGGATGCCGAGCCGTTGATTTTCGAGTTTCCAGGCATTTTTGAACTGGGCCGGTACGGTGCGCTTCCAGAATTCCGCGTAACTCTCGCCGGCTCGCGCGGTGGCCGGATCCGCCGGCGTACCGAAATTCTTGTGGTGCCCCCGGATATGTTCGGTCGCGAAATGCTCGTATCCTTCCAGCGCCAGCAACAGTCTGCCGAGGGTCCGGTTGAATCGGTCCGCGCGGTGGATCAGTTCGTGGGCAACCACGATCCCCGAGAAACTGGAACTGGTGCCGACAATGACCTTGATTGCGAACAGGTTGGCGAGGCTGGTCGCCCATTCCACAGGGCTGGTGAAGTTCAGACGGGTCGAGAAATCCAGGAGCGCCAAGATCGCTATAAATTGCAGCGCGCCGAGCAGGTACAGAATACCGTCATACGGTAGGGGATGCAGATTCTTGCCGGGCTGCTTGCGGCTCGAGGGGCTCCACATGTCGATTAAAACGGTCGACCACATCGGCAGTATCCAAAGCACGGTCGCCGATAAAGAATGCGGCCCGGTCACTACGAACAGAAATGAATATCCGGGAATCAACAGGCTCAGCAGATAAGAAGAAAAAATCCTGATTCGGAGTGGTTCTGCAAAGGCGTTTCTCATTATTGCTTTTGATGTAGTATTGATTTGAGAACCGGTCCGGGATTAAATACCCAGCCGGTTTGCCGATCCAGTGCACATTGGTCAAACGGGCCTTTCAGGCAAACGATCACCGCTGCAGCGACGATTCTATTTCTTCGGCCCTTCCATGAAAACCACCTATTTTATCGGGCTTTCAGTGACCTACCATGATCCGGCCATCGCAATCGTCGATTGCTCGAGAAATATTTTGTTCGCCGAAGCCACCGAGCGCCATCTGCAATTGAAGCGCGCGCTGAACTGCGAACCGGACAGCCTGTATCGGATCGTTGAACTGTTGCAGGACTATTGCCCGGCGGCGCAGCGTTTTCATATCGGCTTCAACTGGTTGAGAAGCCGTCCTTTCTACGAACATTTTTGTTCGGCCGCCGACTATTTTACTCCACAGGGACTTTTGCGTCCGCGCTTCGCAAAGCGATCGACTTTCTTCGAAAAATACAAGATTTTCCATATGCTCGCCTGCCAGACTCATGCGATCAGCCGGGCTGGAATCAATATCGCGCGGATGGTGCGCGAAGCCTTTCCCTCGGTTGAACTCAATTTTCGCCATTTCGACCACCATCTGACCCACGCGGCTTTCGCGTGTTATGCGAGCCCTTTCGCCGAGGCCGATTGTGTGGTCGTGGATTCCTACGGCGAGCACGGATCCCTGGCGTTTTACCGCTACCGGGAGGGGCGGTTAAGTCTGTACAGACAAGCCGAGGGGATTGAGAGTCTCGGATTTTTTTACATGAAGCTGACCGAGTTATGCGGCTTCAATTGGATCAAGGGCGAGGAATGGAAAGTCATGGGGCTGGCCGCCTACGGGTCCTTCGACGATGGAGTCTATAAGCTGTTCCGATCGATGGTCCAGGTGGACGATCTGGGTCTGAAACAAAGGCTGCCCGAGATGCGCCGCGGAATGGAGTTACTGGAGCGGCAGTTTCGCGGCTGCCGGCCCATGGAGGCCGCGGATCTGGCCTACACCGGCCAATATTTCTTCGCCGAATTGATGCTCGGGTTGCTGGAAAACTTCCGTTCTCTCGGTTTTTCCGAAAACCTGGTGCTGTGCGGCGGCTGCGCGCTGAATTCCTCGTTCAACGGTCAGATAGCCGAACGAAGCGGATATTGCAGGCTTTATATTCCACCGGCTCCCGCGGATGACGGCACGGCCGTCGGCGCGGCCGTGCTGGCCTGCGACCGGGTCTTCGGCGATTTGCGGAAATCCAATCCGGAACCGATGAGTCCGTATTTGGGCAGTACCGCCTCCGCGGAGTGCCTGCAGCGGCTGGTCCGTTTCGGCGCCGGTTTTAAGATCAAGCATCTGCGCGGCGATCTGGCCCGAGAGACCGCCAAACTTCTATCCGAAGGCCGACTGATCGGGTGGATGCAGGGCCGGGCGGAATTCGGACCCAGAGCGCTCGGAAACCGGTCGATACTGGCCGATCCCAGGCGCGCCGAGATGAAACACAAAATCAACAGCATGGTGAAGTTCCGCGAGGAGTTCAGGCCCTTCGCGCCGGCGATACTCCATGAGTTCGGAGAACAATATTTCGAAAACTATGTCGAAACTCCATATATGGAACGCGCCTTGCGATTCCGCGCGGAAGCGTGCGACCGGGTTCCCGCCGTGGTGCATGTCGATCATACCGGCCGTTTGCAGACCGTGAAGCGGGAATGGAATGCTCCGTTCCATGACCTGTTGCAGGCTTTTCACCGGATCACCGACGTGCCGGTGCTGCTGAATACCAGTTTCAACGTGATGGGCAAGCCGATCATCCACACGGTCGAGGATGCGCTCGGCGTGTTTCTGACCACCGGATTGGATGCCTTGGTCATCGGTGATTATTTGCTATCCAAACCAACCGAACCATGATTGCCGCCCCCCGGGATTTGCAACGCGATCCGGATGCCGCCGCGCTTTCCGATCGCGAGCTGTTTCATCGCCTGCTGAATCCCGAAGGCTTCGTCGAATTGCTTCATGCCTCGCGACATCGAATTCAGACCGCGTTGTCCAAGTGTTCGACGCCTCCCCTGCATGGGTCCGGGTTGTTTCCGGAGCCTTTCGGGCTGGACAGAAATGATTTTCCGGCGGTTGAAATTCCCGCTGATCTGAATTTCAGCGATTGCCAAACTTTGATCCGGCAATTCGCGCCGGCCGCTTTGCTCGGACAGTGTTGGCTGCAACGCTATCCGCAAGCCGTCAATGGCCATACCGATCTCGCAGCGGCTCTTTTCAGAGTCTACCGGGCCGGTCTGGATCTTGAAGGACGCAATTTCGACATCGCTTCCTATCGAGTATTCATGTGGCAGCTCGGCATCGATCTGCCGCCGATCGACTCTCACGCCTTTTGTGAACACGATCAATTGTCCGAGGCAGCTTTCAGGCATGCCTTGGTTCGCCTGTGTCTCGCCCGGTGCACCCGTGATTTTCCGGGTGAGTTGATCGGATTCACCGCGGCGGATGCCTTCGGTTTGTCCGGTATTTTCGATGAAAATCTGATTCGGCAGTTCAAACGTTTCGACATTCCCGATCATTATATCGCTTCGCGCATCCGGGCCGGATCGAGGGCAACCGGCGCGGTCCGGGAGGCCGTGAGCGGGTATTTGCGGGATCACTGCGATAGCGAGTCGGGAAAACGCAGGATCGAGGCTGGAATCCGGCTCTATGTCGAGGCGGACCGGATGTTCTGGGCCGAGTTCCTTCAGGATCGCAGCGCGACGCAAAGTCCCGCGGATCGTGTGCTGGCCTTGTTCAGAAACAAGGCCCGATATGGCAAAGGTTTTCACAGGGCCGTGTCGATCGGTGGAATCGGTATCGACGCCTGGTTCGAAACAGCTTTCGCGGATGGGACGGCTTTCCTGAATGCGCTCGCGCGCTCGGAATGGTTCGATGGAACGGACCCGGACCGAAGCTTGTTTTTCACCCGCGTCACGGCACCCGGGGGGGCGATGGCCGGGGTCTTTACGCCGCACGAACTGGGTATCCTGCGCGATTGGCTCGAGACCCGAAGAACAGAAGGTCGGGACTTTGTTGTTTCAGAGGTTTCCAGTCAATCACCCGGCGCGACGGCGCGGTCACTCGTCTTGCGAGAGACGGTCCCCGCAGCGCGTCCGCGGCCGACTCTTCGGGAAATGTACTTCCGTCTGGTGCATGTCTCCGAATTTCCGGAAGTCCTTGGAGCCGCTCGTGACTATGTCGAGAAATGCCTGAGGGTGACCAAGCTGGCGCTTCGATTGATCCCTGTATCGGAATGGAAAACCTTTCGTTTCAGCCACGCGGCCTTCCAGAGCCGCATCGACTCGATCTATCGGCGGCAGGTCGATGCCTATCGACCTTTGAACGGCAAGCCCGGACTGGACCGTGACGCCTGGATCTTCGTAATCAAGCAGTTTTCCCCGACCGTCCTGGTGGACGGCTGCTGGCTGCAGAGTATCCACGATCCGGGCATGCAGAACTGCCCGGTGTCGGAATCTTTATGGAAAATATACGCGGACGAAATCGGAAACGGCGAAAGCCGTTCGAACCACCCGGTGATTTATCGGAGACTGCTCGAAAGCCTCGCGATCGATCTGCCGGCAATCGATGATCCGCGCTTCGCACATCATCCAGATTTTATCGCGGGTGCTTTCGATATTCCGGTTTATTTGCTCGCAGTTTCCCAGTTTCCCTGTTCGTTTCTGCCGGAACTGATCGGGATCAATCTCGCGATCGAACTCAGCGGGCTCGGAGCCGGATACCTCGGTCTCGCGGAATCACTCGAATATTGGGAGATCGATTCAACGATCGTCAAAGTCCATCAGTCTGCAGACAACATGGCTTCCGGGCATTCGGCGATCGCGAGATCGGTCGTGAGCCGCTATTTGGACCATATCCTCTCCCTGAATGGCGAACGCGCGATGCAGAGCCACTGGCAACGGATTTGGCTGGGCTTCGTTTCGATTCGAATCGTGCCCCTGCGATTCATTGCTCACCTGGCATGGCGCTATCTGACCCGCCGCGCAGGAACCCGGAACCTTCGATAAGTCACAGGGTGCGCAATACGAACTGCCCCCTTCCGAACTGCGGGGGTTCTTTTGGCAGAATTTCTGTAAACATTCAACAAATATCTTAATGTGTGTGCGAGCCGGTTATTGGCCATGAGCCGTTGGATTGACGCAACCGCATCAAAAAATAGTGCGCATCGGCATTGAGCCCCTCATTTGCGCGTAGTGTAGTTACGGATACTATGGCGACCCGCCGGACGACGAAAGAGGGCGGTCCAGGAGTCTGCCGGATAGGCCAGTTGATCTGAGTGTCATCCGGGACGAGCCATTTTCCCACATGATCCCGAATAGAATAACTGAGCGGATCAATTAACCTGGTCAGGCTGATTCGACGGGTTGATCCCGGTAATTTCCGTCGGATAAGGGCTATCTTTGATACCTTTTCTCCCCTTCATGTCGCCGCCAGTACGTGCATTCTTTTTAAATTGAACGCCATCGTAACGAGTTTCCATTCTCCGGACACCGCCTTGAGCCCTCTCAAGGAGAACTGTCGAAATCCCATGACCTGTTTGATGATCCCGAACACCGGTTCCACCGTGCATTTGCGTCGGCCATACAGCGCCCGTTCCAATCGCAAACGGTTGCTTTCAGCAACCCTTCCTTTGCGGGTTTTCAGTTCATGAACCATTTTGATGACCGGGTCGGCGGTTTCGGGAGGCGCTTGATCGACTGCCAGACGTTCTGCCAACGGCAGATGATGGCTTTCCCGGCCCGCTGCGATCAGCGGAGTAATCTCTTGGGCTACACAAGCCTCGACGTTGGCCTGGCTGAAGTAACCATTGTCAGCCAGCAGAACTTCCGGGCTGCCAAGTGTTTCGGGCAAAGCGCCCAGTTCCTCCGGTATCGGTTCAACCAGTTGTTTGTCATTCGCTTCCTGGCTGACTGTAGCGGCAAGCACCAACATCGTGTCCGCATCGACCGCCGCTTGCGCGTTGTAGCCCTGCACAAAACCTTGCGCGCCGGGCATAATCCGCGATTCTTCGTCTGACCCAGCTTGACCAGTTTCATCGTTTGCGCCACCGTCAGCACTTGTACAAACAGATCCTCCAGTTCCACCAGAAAGGTCTTGCGAAAATTCACCAAGGTGTCGTGATCCGGGTGTTGTTCCGCAGCAATAAAGCGAAAGGTGACCGAATCATAGGTCGCCCGCTCAATCTTGCGACTGGAGAAAATCCCGGTGGCATACCCGTAAACCAGCAAGGCCGGGAATCGACGCGTCCGCTGCCTGATGATCGAGTTGAGCTGGTTGTGGTTGGTATAAGTCGAATGGACGATCGTGACGGTCTCGTGGGTAATGGCATTGATCGCGCCGAGCACGTTGAAACGCTGTCGTCCACAAGGCGCTTTGATCCAAACGCGTTCCATGCACCACACAAACGCCAGAAATGCACCGTAGACGAAATGCGCTGCATCGACAAAAAAGACCGCACGCTGACCAGCTTTCGCTTCATTCAATCGGGGCTCCAAGTGTTTCTTTTAAATTCCTCCTGAATCTCCGGGTTGACTTTGGCCGGGAGAACACCGGTTTTCCGGCGCTTGAGTTTGCACCGTTTCAAGAAGGTCCGGATGGCCGTCGGCGAACGCTTCAGACCGGTCAATTGCTCGATCCGATGTCTGGCTTCATTGATTGTCGCCGGAGGATGGACCTGGAATTCGGTGATGATCGTGTCCTGATGTGCGGCCAACCGGCTCTGCGGGCGATGGAAGGAGATTCGGCTTAATCCGGCAAAGCCGCCCTCGGCGTACTCTTTCAAATAGCTGCGCAGAGTCTTGTTGCTGATGTCCGCCAAGCGTGCAATTTCATCATGACGCAACCCTTGGCTTTTCAACCAGACCACCTCGAATTTCTTCCGCACACGCGGATGGGGGTGCTGAAATCGCTCACGACTTAAGATTTGTCTTTGCTCTT
>JAKEEL010000286.1 GCA_022616595.1 Methylococcaceae bacterium | reverse complement strand
TACGGCTCCAAACGAATCGTCTTCTCCACTACCGCGACCACCCCTTCCATGGCCACGGCTTCCGTGTCGGCCACGGGCACTTTCCAGCGTCCAATGTCATCACCTGCTGTTCTTGCCACGCATGTTCGGGGTACATTGTCTGGGTCTCGATCATCCTGTTTACCGCGAGGCCACGGTATTGATCCACGGTGACTGGCGTCGTCTGCCATTCGGCACAGCCCGCGGCATTCAGCAAAACGGTGACCGCGGCACTGAAAAGAAACGATGCTTTTAGATTCATTTATTTTCCTCGATCAAATTGTGGCCGTATTCGCCTTCCAAACCGGTTTCGCGACTTGAGCCCGGTGGCATAACGTCGTCGAAATTGACGACTGTATCGGCATTCCGGGCTTCCAGGCTGCCGAACAGATAGAAATCGATGTCATCCGGTTCGACGAAGGAATCGGTGGGTAAAATCACTTTGCCCACCTGCGCCTTGGCCAATTTCGGGGTCACGAATATCACCAGTTCGGTTTCGTCCCTGCGGAATTGTTCGCTGCGAAACAAGGCGCCCAGCACCGGAACATCACCCAAGCCAGGGAATTTATTGACGTTTTCCCGCAATTTTTCGTCGAGCAGGCCGGCGATGCTCATTGTCTGGCCGTCCGCGAGCTCCAGCGTGCTGCTGGCTTCCCGGAGGGTCAATGACGGAATACTGAAGCTGAAACCGGTGTCGCCAATCGGGTCGGTGATCGCCGCGACGTCCGAAAGTTCGCTGACGCGGACATTCAGGTTCAGATTGATGCGCCCTGTGTCGAGCACGACCGGAAGGAAACGCAGACTGACGCCGAATTCCTTGAATACGATCGTAATCGTACCGAAGCCTCCCGCTCCCGTCTGCGGAACCGGGATCGGAAATTCACCGCCGGATAAAAAGGTCGCCTCCTGTCCCGACAGGGTGGTCAGGGTCGGCTCCGCGAGAATCTTGGCCAGATTCTGCTCTTTTGCCGCATCGACGGTCAGGTTGAATATGAAATCACCTGTGAACGCGCTCAGAAACAATCCTGTCGCATCGATACTGTGGTTACTCGGCAATAACAGGCTCGCCAGCGGACTCAGGACCGAGCCACCGCCGGGAACGATAGTACCGCCGCCGCTTATCGCACCAAAAGCGATTTTGCCGGGCTGGAGCGCGGTCATTTTGACATCCAGCAGTCTCGCCAGTCTCCGGGCAATTTCCGCGACCTTGACTTCTAGCATGACCTGCTGGGCGCCCGCGACTTGCAGCATATTGATCACGTGGGGTTTTTCGTCCTCCGATTTATCCTCTTCGCTTTCCTTGGTGCTGACCACGACTGTCTGCTGGCTTGTCCCCGAAGAGGCGGCGGATTCTTTTGTCTTGGAGTCTTCCGGCAAATAACTTTGCGCGATGTCCACGGCCGCCTGCATTTTGTCGAGAGCGCCGACCTGGCCGCTCAGAACGATGTTCTTCTGGGACGAACGGACATCGATCTGTTCCCCGGGCAGCAGTTCATGCAGTTTTACCTTGAGACTTTCCAGATCATGGCTGACTTCGACGTTGATGACCCTGACCACGCCGCCGCGGAACCAGACCAGGACATTCGTGGTGCCCAGAGACTCCCCCTTGAACAAAACCTGATTCGTATTCGGGAACGTGTCGACCTTGAGGATTTTCGGATTACCACCCGAAATTCGATCGGCCCGTTCCAACTGGATCAGCCTGGATTTGTTCAAGGGTACCTGAAGATTCGTGGTTTCAATGTCATAAAATTCGTCTTGAGCGAGCGCAGCGGCGCCGAAAAACGCGCCGAGCCCCAATAACACGGTAAGTCGGACGATCATTGTGATTTGGTTCATTATGTTTCCTATTTAAAATCAACCTGCCAATTGACTTCAGTCTAGTCCGTTCCTTGTGTCGTTCAACCGCGGCATTCGCGTTTGGTATTACCAGGGTTCCACTTTAATTATACTCGGCGGCCGATAAGTTCTGCGTACCTTGACCAGCGGCTTCGGCTCAGGCCCCTTCTTGTCGGATTTGCTCGCATCCAGCGGGTTCCTCAAAGTGAGTTGGATCGTGCCTTCCTTCATGGCGTCGACCACTTTCTCGGCCTGCTCGGGGGTGAGCTCCATAGTTACCGCCCGAACCACGGCAGGTTTTTCCTTGTCCGGGGATGCCTCCTGATCGACCGCCAATACTTTGATGTCTTCCAGAATGGTGCGGGTTTCGGTTTGATTCGATGCAGTTCCGACCCGGCGCGTCGCGAGCACGTCCACCCGATTACCGGGCAACACGAATCCCGCGACCCCGACGACATCGTCAACCCGGACGGTCACCGCGCGGAATTTTTCAGAAATCAGGGAAGACAGGGTGCTTCCGCCCAAATGCTCGGAGACCCTTTTCTGCGTGATCACCTCTCCGGAATAAAATGTGTTTCTTACGATTTTGCCGATCGCATCTTCCGCCTGCCGAAACGATCCTTCCGGGACATCCGCGCTCGGCCAGTTGATGATCTTGACATGAATTTCTTCGAGCTTGATCCCGAAAGGAATATCGGTGGCCGCCACCACGACCGGATGATCGCTATGTTCTTGGCCGGCGGTTTTGTTTCGAATCCAGTTATTGGCGATCAACGCGGCGATCGTGGCAAAGAACAGGGCGGCAAACAGCATCAAAAAAAATCGGGCACTCATCGCTTCAACCTTTTTGTAACTTCATGAAATAGGTGTCCCAGGCAATCTCGATATGATTTGCTTTTACCACGCCCTTATTGTCGAGATAGGTTTCCAGATCCACGGAGGTTTCCATTAAGTCCCGGGGATAACAGGGCAATAATTCCCGGCCACTGCTTCGGAATTTGTCGAATATCCAATTCAGCGCCCCCTCTTCAACCTGAATGCCTTTTTCAATCAATAGGTTGTTCCAGATCGTTGTGAATTGATCTTGCGTAATCGGGGTAAAGTGAATCTTATAGCCCAGACGGCGGAGAAAAGCTTCGTCGGCCAGATCCGCGGGCTCGAGGTTTGTTGAAAAGATCAGCACACAGTCAAACGGCACGCGGAACTGCCTGCCTGTGCTGGTTACCAGATAATCATGGCGCTCCTCCATCGGTACGATCCATCGATTGAAGAGTTCGGCGGGCTCCATGCGCTGCCGGCCCAGATCATCGATGATGTAGATCCCGTTGTTGGCCTTCAATTGGACCGGAGCATACATAATACGCCCCAAGCGGTCGTTCTTGATCTCCAGGCTGTCCATGGTCAGTTCTCCGCCGCTGATTGCGACAGGCCTTTTGCATCGAATCAGCCGAGGATCATTTGCCGTTTTGAATTCCTGAAACTGAGCGGTTTCCCGGTCGCGAACCGGTGAATGAATCAAGGGGTCATAGTATTGTATGATTTCCTGCCCGGCCGCAATCGCATAGGGAAGATACACAGATCCACCCAACAAACCGGACAATTTTTTGCAGATGAAGGTCTTACCGGTACCCGAGTGTCCGTAGACCAGGATCGGTTTTCCAGAATTTAACGCGGGCCCGAATACATCCAGGTGGCTCCGTTCTATCACGATGCCTTCGAAACCTCGCACCAGTTCGTCCCGGGTCAGAGGATGCCGTAAAACGGACTGAGCGCCGACCACTTCGGCATAATGATCCAACGAAATCGGCGCGGGACCGATGTAGCCGCTCTTCAACATTGCGGCGGCCGCATCCGCTCGCCCAAGGTCGGTCAACTGGTAACGCACGTTGTCCTCCCCGTGCGCGGGGCTCAAGGCCAGGATCCGCTGAGTCTTGCGGAACTGTTGCAGCAGCGGCTCCAAAATGTTCCCGGACAATTTAATCCGATCCCTGAGCTGCGGCAGATCCAGGACGACCCCGTCATACAGGTGTTTCAGGAGCAGCCCGTTGATCAACTCCTGCGAAAGACCGGTTTCGTCGATGTTGCGCGGTTGGCGGATCGATCGGTTCAGCGGTTCGGCCCTGCTTTCGCAGCGTGGTACGGAAACTCCGTCCGGCTGTATTAAACATGGATCATTGCGGCTCGCGATCATCTCTTTTCCTGAAAACCCGTGGTTGATTATTCTATTTTATTTAGTATAGTATTATTTATTGGTTATATTTCTCCGCAAAACAACTTGCATTTCTTTTTGGTTCTGGTCTATTTACGGGTACCGATCATAGTCGCCAAAAAACGAAACCAATTCGGGCATCAGCACGTAAGCCGTTGCGGCCGCGATGCCGGGCGCCATCGGGAACGGATATTCGGCCAAAGTTCTGGCCGTAGAGCCAAGCGCCGAGGGAGGCCCGGGGGGCCTGGCAGGACGCCGATCGAAACGATTCACGGCGAAACGCACTACTACGAAACCGATTGCAAACAAGCTTGATGCCAGGAAACTGCAATATAGGATATTCAGGCTTGGCCGAAAACCGACCGTGGCTCCGACCGACGCCATCAGTTTAACGTCGCCAGCACCCAGTCCGGTCAAGCGATGAAGCAGCAGGAACGGAAGAAAGCCGGCCACGAAACCGGCCAGGCTGTTATAAAATCCGGTCGGCGTAACCAGGAAGCTGTTGGCGATCATTCCCGCGATAAAAATAAAGCCACAAAGCCAATTTGGAATTTTGCGTTGGCTGACATCCGTCAAGGATGCATAGATCAGCAGAATAATCAAAGTTGCATAGACGATGGGCATTCCCGTAATCTGATATTTGTAGCTTTTAGTTTAGATTCGTCCATACAAGATTCTCCCGTCCGTTCTCATGAGTCCGCGACCCGCGCGATTGGCGGGAGGTTATTCCTCTGCCTCCCGCCGACCCTCCGCGCGCCGGATATCCAAGATTAACTGCGTCTACCCGGGGACTTATTTGGCCTTCGCGGTCCGTGGCGATAAACGAAAGTCCCGGACCGAAAGGTGGATACGGTGCTTTGATTCCAGCAAACCTTAACCTACGCCGGTAACGGCGTTCTGGATTGCGGTAAGTGCCGTGTTTATTACCCCCCCGATACCCGGTGCGGCTGCCTGGTATGCTGCGATACCCAAAATAATTACTACCGCGGCGATGGCGACATATTCGAGGGTTTCGGCGCCTTTCTCTTGTTTCAGGAATTGCGCGGTCAGTTCAGCCACTTTAATTTTGATCGTTTCTAACATTTGAATGCACTCCACTCTTGTTTTCTGAATTAAATTTACTCAAGGCTAAGCCCCCGGTTCAAATCCGGGGCGTATCGACCTCGAAGGGATCATGGTTCACTCCCTTGGATTAGGAAGTACCATAAAATAAAGCAACAACGATGCCATGATAACTTTTACATTTTTTAACAGTTACATACAAATCAGTTTAATTTTTTTGCCTTCCGATTGTAAAAATTTCTGACACCCGAAACGCTTGGCCGAAGCTTTAGGCGAATGCCAGGGTGAACACTGTACGGACGATTCACCCAGACTGGGCGACTCAGCGGGAATCCGTCGGTTAGGCAAAACCCGCTCAAACGCTGCCGCGAAAGAAACGCTGCGAATGAGGCGATTTCTGTATATCAAAAAAATCAAAGCCCGGCAAGCTGTAAAAAATCTTGACACATCGATTTTTCAAAGCCCGGATCGATCGTCCGGCAAGTATCGGTTCAAACCGATTATGAGTTCGGCGCCATGCGGGAGCGCTTCGAGGTTTTTTTTGCGAGTCGGCAATCCATCGATCCCGCGCTGCTATTCCAATCGCGAGGAGCTGAATTCTTCCATGGATCTTGCTTCCCGGTCGGGAAAGCCTGCCCCTATTCTTCGATCTTCCAGTTCGCGCAGGTTTTCATGCGCTCTCGGATAGAAACGCGGCGATAGCTTGATGGCCCGGTTCAGATAAAACTCCGCCTCTTCGAAATCGCCGTTCCGTAATGCGATATAGCCGGTATTGTTATTGGCTTCGGGTGCCTTCAGCGTCCTGGAGAAAACCGCGAGCGCATCCTGGTACCTTCTCTGCCGGCCTTTCAGCAGGGCGTAATTGTACACGGCCTTTTTGAAACCCGGATTGATTCTAAGCGCGTTCAGAAAATAGTCCCGGGCCTCATCCAGACGGTCGTCCATATAAAGCGAATAGCCCTTATTGTTCAAGACCTCGGGGTTATTCGGGTCAACAGCGTCCGCGAGGTCATAGAAATTGCGGGCTTCAATGTGTTTATGGTTCATGTCCGACAGGATCCCCAGGCCGTTATAGGCTTTCCAGCTTTGCGTGCCCAAAACCGAGGCTTTACCCAGCAGTTCTTCCGCTTCCCTCGGTTTATTCCGCTTGATCATCAGTAGCCCGTAACGTTCGAGCACATCCAGGTTGGCGGGATCGTATTTGAGGATCATTTGATAACAGACCTCGACCAGTTCGGGTTTCCCTAGACTGTGATAGGCATCGGCCATTTCCAGCAGAACCCCGGTATTCTGAGGACCCAGATCAAAAGCCTTGATGTAGTACGCGATGGCAAGCTCGATGTCGCCGTTAATCCGGGCAGTCCGGGCCTTTTTCAAGGCTTCGTCCACGCTGGATGCTTCGAGAAGAGGATGGTTTTGGAATAGACTCTGCCAATTCGAGGTTTCCATGTTCTTCTGATCGACGGTCAGGTCCTTCGGATTCGATTGACAGGCTGTGATCAAAACCGATAATGTCAAACAGATTAAGATTCTTAATCTTGAGTAATGCTTCATCAATTTTGTTTCCCTCTTTATTTAAGGAACGGTGACCCGGCAGCAGGAATTTATCCTAGAAACTGGAATGCTTTCATGATATTCAATGCAAACGGCACGAATACTATCAACATAAAACAAGGTAGAAGACACATAGCGAGCGGGAAAATCAATTTGGCACCGATTTTGGCTGCCGTAGCTTCCGCAGCCTGCAAACGCCGGTCCCTGAATTCCTCCGAATAGATCCTCAGGGTTTCGGCGATACTCACACCAAAACGCATGGACTGGTTGATGATTGACATGAGACCGCGAATCTCATCGACTCCGGTTCGATTGATCAGATTGGTATAGGCCTGTCTGCGGTCGACTCCGGCCCGAACTTCCGCGATGACCACACCCAATTCCTCGGCCAGAACCGGCTGGCTGAAACTGATTTCGGCCGCAACCTTTTGCAGCGCCGCATCGAAGCTCAATCCCGCCTCGCTGCATACGACCAACAGATCCAGCGCATCCGGCATGGCCCGGTTGATCGTACGCTGGCGGCGTTTGATCAGGCGGTCGAGCACGAAGCTCGGCGCGATATAACCGATCACCGCGGCGAGCACGGCGACCTGTAGCAAACTGTTTAATGTCCTGCCCGGAATCATCATGACTATGACCAGCAACGCGACCGGAAGCCCGACTATTAACAGCATGCGCAGCGCGTAGTATTGAAAGAGGTGTCTGCGAAAATGAAAGCCCGCGTGATTTAGACGCTGTGTAGTTCGGCTGAGCAGATTCGCGTTGGAAGGTAAAAGCAGTGATCGATATTTTTCGTAGGAGTTGTCTATATTGTCCCGGGTTCCCGAGTTGGAGCCCAGTGGATTGGCACTGGCCGACAAGCGCGAACGGACTGGATCGGTGAATACATTCACGAGCATCCAGCCCGCCAAAACCACGCAGAACGAAGCCGCGCCGACCAAGGCCACCATGAGTTGTTCCGGGGAATACCAGACCCCCAAACGGTCGATGATCCAAGCTGTCAAAGTCTCCATGGTTCCACTCTCAGACGTCGATGCGGATGATTTTACGCATCCAGAAAATCGCGATCACTTCCAAAATACCGATCACATAAACCAAATAAGTGCCGTAGACGCTTTCGAAAAGCGCGTCGAAATGACCCGGGTTCAGGAAGCTCAGCATCAAAAAC
This sequence comes from Methylococcaceae bacterium, assembly GCA_022616595.1. Lineage (GTDB taxonomy): Bacteria > Pseudomonadota > Gammaproteobacteria > Methylococcales > UBA1147 > UBA1147. The sequence goes on along the minus strand of JAKEEL010000286.1, from coordinate 2,901 downwards.
ATCACGAAGGGCATCAAGCATAACACCCAGGCGGAGAAGATTCCCTCGGCCGACAGCGTTTTCACGCGCCGCTGCAACTTGAAACGGCCACGCAATACCTGGCTGATTTTGTATAGGATTTCAGCCATGTTACCGCCGGTTTCCTTTTGGATCAGCACCGAAGTCGCCATTGCATTCAGGCTTAGACTCGGGACCCGCTCAATCATGAGCGCGAGCGCGAGTTCAAGATCCCGCCCATAGTTGACATCCTCGAACACGAGGCCGAATTCATATCCGACCGGGGCCGGCATCTCCTCGGCAACGATTTTCAGACATTCGCTGAAAGGATAGCCGGTCTGAAGGGATCGCGCGATCATATCAAGAGCCTCCGGAAGTTGCTCATCGAATTTTTCGATGTTCTTTTCGCGGCGTCTTCGCAACCAGAAAAATGGCAAAATGACCACGGCGAAAAATACCAGGACCGACACCAATGTATGATGGAAATATTCTATCGCCAGATACGAAGCCGTAATCCCGGCTATCAGGTCCAGTAGAACAAAGCGATAAGCCGGTATGGTTAAGCCTGCGTGCTCCAGCGACATTTTCAGGTCCATCATCACGGCCCTGCTCTCAATAAACCTCGCGGCCGGACTCAATTGCCCTAAATAATTTTTCTTGACCAATTGATGGTGTATCTCGCCCTGACCGTGCAATAGTTTGTCGAAACGGTGCTTCAGTTTTTTACGCTCGGCGCGATTGGTGCCTAATGTCGGTAGCAGCAGCGCCTGCGACAATATAAACACGGTCAGAAAAACCGAACCGATAAAGAGCAGCAGTACATCGTCTTTCATGGTTCTTTCTCCGTTTAACGTTTACATATGCTCCGTAAAACACGACAGCGGCAGATTACAGCCACGGTTATTCAGCCGCTCCAGGGATTTCGGGATTATCCCCGTGGCACAATGCTGCCCCCGGATGGTACCGTCATCGTCGGTACCTTTGCGTACGAATCGGTAAATTTCCGACAAAGTAATAATGTCCCCTTCCATCCCGTCCACTTCCTGAATGCTGAGTACCCTCCGGCTCCCGTCTTCCAGCCTTCCGAGCTGCAAGATTATATTTATTGCCGAAGCGATTTGCTTTCTGGTCGCGCTCACGGGCAGATCCAGACCCGCCATCGTAACCATGTTTTCGAGACGCGCGAGAGCATCCCGGGGATTGTTGGCGTGTACGGTGGTCAGGGAGCCTTCATGACCGGTATTCATCGCTTGCAGCATATCGAAAGCTTCGCCGCTTCGAACTTCTCCGATCACAATACGATCGGGACGCATCCGTAAACTGTTGCGCACCAGATCGCGCAGTGTCACCTCACCCCGGTTTTCGCTGTTCGGCGGGCGGGTTTCGAGGCGCAGCACATGAGGAAGCTGGAGTTGCAATTCCGCGGAGTCTTCCAGGGTAATGATCCGTTCATTTTCCGGGATAAAGTTCGAGATTGCATTGAGCATAGTGGTTTTTCCGGACCCGGTGCCGCCCGAAATTAAAATATTCAGTTTGCCTTTCGCGCAAGCCTTCAAGAAGTCGGCCATGTATTCGGTCAGAGCGGTTTTCTGAACCAGATCGCTCAATTTCATTTTGTCGACTGAAAATTTCCGTATCGACAGGGAAGCGCCGTCCAGAGCGAGCGGCGGGATGATCGCATTCACCCTGGATCCGTCCTTGAGCCTCGCGTCCACCATCGGCGACGATTCGTCGATGCGTCTGCCGACGCTTGAAACGATTCGATCGATTATTCTCATCAAATGATCGTTATCGGTAAATTGCACCGGCGTCAATTCCAATCGGCCGAACCGTTCGACATAGACTTTCTTGCTTCCGTTGACCAGGATGTCCGTGATGGTCGGTTCCTGAAGCAAGGGTTCGAGAGGCCCGAGGCCAAGCACTTCATCAGCGATCTCCTTTACGATCTGCCGTTTGGTTTGGGCATTCATCGGAAGGGAATCGTTGGCGATCAGCTTTTCCGTGATATCGGTAATCTGTTTTCTGGCATCCTTTTCGGCCATGCCGCTGATCAGTGACAAATCGATCGTATCGAGCAACTTTTGATAGATCGTGTTCTTGAATTCCAGTTCCACTTTTGTAAGAACTTTTAAATCGAGGGCGGGCCTTGCGAACACCTGGGGTTTGGAGGCCGCGGTTGATAGATCGACCATTTCGCGATCGGTTCCAGCCCCTGGCTTGGAATCGTGTCCAATGTTCTTGATGCGGTTTTTAAGATTGATCATAGCGTACGTCCCAATTTCCAGAAGATAGGGTTCAATCTGGCAGAAAGATATTGAATACTGATGCCCGGATATTGCTATTTAAATATTCAAGCTGTTCAAATGGCTCTTGAAAGGCTCGATTCCAATAGGGCCGATGATTCGATTTTAGCTGGAAAGTACAAAATTCAAAGCAAATCTGGTACCAAATATTCCGGATTCCGAAATTCTGTCGCGGACGGACCCTTGGACCGCCGAAGCTTGTCGGTTTGAGAAAGTAGTGCCGGGTTGAACGGATGGAAGCGCCAACCCCGTCAGAAATCCAGATCTCTCCGGGACGAAGTCTACGATAAGTCACTGCATCAGCACAAATAATGCATCGAGCCGGGAATTGTTCCGCAGAGGAGGGCCGAAATGCAGGCAGTAGAACACCAATCCCTTCGCGTTCGTCATGGCGAGCAGCCAGAAATCTACGGCTGTTCTTGTTATCATTGCGCTTCGGGTTCTTCTTCGAGCTTTGAATCGTCCTCCAGATCCTCATCCAGGATTTCTTCGTCCTCGAGCGGCGGGTTCCCATCATGGACCAGGTACTCGCGGCGCTGCAGATAGGCATTGCGGAAAAATTCGTAACGGTCCAGGGCCGCTTCTTCGACAATTCGCGAGG
>JAKEEL010000074.1 GCA_022616595.1 Methylococcaceae bacterium | reverse complement strand
TCGCGGTCCGCAGGCGCAGCCGCGAAGTGCAACAGACGATACGGATTGAAGGAGAACTGATGTTGAAGGCGATTCCGGCTGGCGGGCACGTGGTTGCACTGGATGTTGACGGGTGCCAGTGGAGTACCGAGGGGCTCGCCGAAATGCTCGCGAAATGGATGGCGATGGGCAAGGATATCGCCCTCCTGATTGGGGGACCCGAAGGCCTTGCCCCGGAATGCAGGGCCGCAGCCAAGCAGACTTGGGGGCTTTCGAAACTGACATTTCCACATCCTCTGGTTCGAATTATCGTGATCGAGCAGTTGTACCGGGCTTGGAGCCTTTTGCGAAACCATCCCTATCATCGACAGTGAGCGATGCGCCGCCGCAACTGGTTCTGGCTTCGGCTTCGCCGCGCAGGCGCGAGTTACTGGAACAGATCGGGGTTCGCTTTGTCGTACGGGCAGCGGAGATCGACGAGCGGCGTTTGCCGGACGAAAGTCCCGAGCAAACCGTTTGCCGGCTTGCGGCCGAAAAATCTGTGGACAGGTTGGCCGGTGCGCCTTCAGGAATTCCGGTGCTGGCCGCAGATACGATCGTGGTACTGGATGATGAGATTCTCGGGAAACCGGCCGATGCGGAGCAGGGGATTGCGATGCTCACGCGCTTGTCGGGCAGAGAGCACAGGGTCCTGAGCGCGGTGTCGTTACGCGCGGAGGACCATTGGCAATCGATCAGTGAGACACGCGTCTGGTTCAGGGAATTGGAGCCCTCTGAAATGGCCGCGTATTGGCGGACCGGGGAACCTTGCGATAAAGCCGGATGTTATGCCATTCAAGGGCTCGGCGGTCTGTTCGTTCGCCGGATCGAAGGAAGTTACAGCGGAGTGGTCGGACTGCCGATCTATGAAACCGCAGAATTGTTGAACAAGGCTGGAATTCCTTTGCTCAAGGAATGAAAATTAAGGCTGCGATCAAGGAACTGGCCGTTTCCGCATCCACGATTAGACAGAGACCGATCAGACAAGACCGATGAGTGATGAAATCCTGGTGAACGTAACTCCGCAGGAGACGCGGGTCGCTGTCGTTGAGAACGGGGTCGTTCAGGAAGTGATCATCGAGCGTACCCGAAAGAAGGGCTTGGTCGGCAATATTTATAAGGGGGAGGTTTGCAGGGTTCTGCCGGGCATGAACGCCGCCTTTGTCGATGTGGGCCTGGAGCGCGGCGCGTTTCTGCACGTATCGGATTTGTCGACCCGGGACGCCGAAAAGCTCGGCTCGGAAAATATCGACCATCTGCTCGGCGAGCATCAAGAAATCGTGGTTCAGGTCATCAAGGATCCGCTCGGAACCAAAGGCGCGCGACTCACGACCGAACTGTCGATTCCATCCCGATATACGGTGTATATGCCCTATAGTAAAGTTTGCGGAATCTCGCAGCGCATCGAGTGCGACGAGGAGCGTACCCGTCTCAAGACCTGTCTGGATGAATTTCAAAGCGAATTCAACACCGGCGCGTTCATCGCCCGAACCGCCGCGGAATGCGTCGACGAGCAAATTCTCAGATCGGATATGATGTTTCTGGTCAAACTCTGGCATTCGATCTGTGAAAAGATTCATACCTCGCGCACGCAGACCTTGATTCACAGCGATCTTCCGTTGAGCATCCGCGCGCTGCGCGACCTTTACCGGGAGAAAATCGAAAAGATCCGCGTCGATTCGCGTGAAACCTATCAAGCCTTGGCCAAGTTCGCCCGGGAGTTTCTGACGGATGTCACGCACCTGATCGAGCACTACGCGGGGGAACGTCCGATATTCGATCTGTTCGGCATCGAAGACGATATCCAGAAGGCGCTGGATCGCAAGGTTTTCCTGAAATCCGGCGGTTATCTGGTCTTCGATCAAACCGAGGCGATGACCACGATCGACGTGAACACGGGGGGATACGTCGGCAAACGCAGCCTCGAAGATACGATTTTCAAGACCAATCTGGAAGCGGCCCAGGCGATCGTGCGGCAGCTCAGGCTGCGTAATCTCGGCGGAATCATCATCATCGATTTTATCGACATGCGCGATGAGGAACACAAGGTGCAGGTGTTGAAAGAGCTCGAAAAGCATCTGGAAAAGGACCATGCCAAAACCTGCATCACCGAGGTTTCGATGCTGGGGCTGGTTGAAATGACCCGCAAGAGGACCCGCGGGAGTCTCGAAAACATACTCTGCGAGCCGTGCGGCGCGTGCGGCGGGCGAGGCGTGCTGAAAACCGCGGAAACCACCTGCCTGGAAATTTTTCGTGAGATCATCCGTGAGGTCAGGCAGTACAACATGGAAAGTCTTCTGGTGCTGGCTTCCAACGAAGTCGTCGAGATGCTGCTCGACGAAGAAGCCGCCTCGCTCGCCGAACTCGAGAAATTTCTCGGGGTTCGGATCCGTTTCCGGGCCGAGCGGCAATACACGCAGGAACAGTACGATGTGGTTTTGTTATAGGCCGGATCGCGCAAACCGGTTCGCCGTTATGCTGAGTGAGTGATTCTTTTAGTCCGCCTTTCCCGGTACGTCCGGGGGATTCTTTTGATTTTCGTCTTGCTTCTGGCCGGGATTCTGAGCACGGCCCGGATGCTCCTGCCCGGAATAAGCGAATACCGGGCCGGGATTGTCTCCTCGATCAGCGCATCGATCGGAAAGCCGATCGTAATGGACGGCATGGCGGCGGGATTGAACGGAATTCACCCCGAGGTGGTTCTCAAGGGTCTGAAAATTATCGATCCGGTCGACCGGAAGGTGCTGTTTCGCTTCGATCAATTGCGTGCCGGTTTGAATGTGAAAGAATTTCTGTTGACCGGGAATTTCCAGCCGCGCTGGGTGACGATCCGGGGAGCCAGGCTGTCGGTCCGGCGCAAGCTGGACGGCAGTATCCGCGTGGCCGGTTTCGACAGCGGCGAGGAGATGCCGAAGTGGATCTTCGAGGACGGTCACTTCGAATTGCTCGACAGCGAGGTGGACTGGCAGGATGTGAAGCATCCTGACGCGGGCTTGCATTTTTCCAGCGCCGACATCCGATTGCTGAACGCGGATCGCCGGCACAAGGTGGCGGTCGATGTGGACCTGCCCTTCGATTACGGTGAATCCCTGAGTATCCGCATGGATTTTCAGGGGGATCTCTTGCTAAAGGGCTGCTGCACCGGGAGGATCTATGTCCAGGGCCGCGATATTCGCTACGCCAAGCTGCTGGAGGGCTTGTCACCCGAGGGATACCGCGTGGTGCAGGGGTTCGGCGCCTTCAGGCTCTGGAGCAGCTGGGAAAAATCGGTTCTGGCCAGTCTTGCCGGTGAAGTGGACTTCGAGGAAGGGAAGCTGTCGCACGGGTCCACCGGCAGTGAAATTTCCGAAGCGGCTACGGACTTGCGCCACATGAGCGGAGGTTTTCACTGGATTCGACAGGATCAAGGCTGGTATCTGTCCGTGCGCCGACTGGCACTGGATCTGAAGGGCGTTGCCTGGCCCTTCACGGATATCGGGTTGAAGCGGACGTTCGAGCCCGCGGGCACTTCGAATCTATACCTGAGCTCCTCTTATCTGAAGCTGGACGATCTCCGCCAGATACTGACCGATCTGCAGGTGCCGGCTCCGGCGCGCCGTCAGGCATTGCTGGATACTGCGCCGAGCGGGGAAATTTTCGATCTGAAGCTCACCTACTCGACTAAGCCCGGCGATGAACCTCGCTGGTTCGTATGCGGCCGTTTCGAAAACATCGGATTCAGAGCGAGGCAATTTTATCCCGGCGCCAAAAACCTGTCCGGAAATCTTTGCGGCGACCGGAACAACGGCCGCTTGCAACTCGCAGCGAATCAGGCAGAGATCGAACTTCCGAAGGTATTTCGGAATCCGATCGATCTAACGCTACTGGAGGGTGAATTCCTGTGGCATCGGGACGGTCTGGCCTGGAACATCCGCAGCGAAAGCATCAAAACGGTCAATCCGGTGTTGGCGGCCGAGACCCGGATGCTTCTGCAAATCCCGCTCGGGGAGGGAGAACCCTTCCTCGATTTGCAGGCCGCGTTTGCAAATGTCGACGCGGCCTCCGCGCATCGCTATTTGCCGGTCAGCGTATTGAAAAAGCCTTTGGTGGAGTGGTTGGATGCCGCGTTCGTGTCGGGCACGGTCAGCCACGGAGGGACCCTGTTTCGAGGACCGGTCACGGCATTTCCGTTTCGCGGCGGCGAGGGCGTATTCGAAACTTTGTTTTACACGCAAGACGTGGTGCTGTCCTATCATCCGGAATGGCCGGTCCTCCATACGGAGGTGGCCGAGGTACGCTTTTTTCAGGCCGGCATGAGCATTCGCGGGGAACGCGCCAGTCTTTCGGGAACCCGCGTCGAGGATGTCCGGGCGGATTCCGCCAATTTCGAATTCGATGATTATTTGAAGATCACAGGGCGTGCCGCAGGAACGCTCGAGCAAAGCATCAAATTCCTTAAAAGTACCCCGCTCGGACCGCTGTACAGGCCTTTGCTCGAATATGTGTCGATCCGGGGCGACAATCGGATCGACCTCGAATTGAAGGTGCCGATCGCCCCGCGAGTCGACGATTTCATCGTAAACGGGACCGCTGCGCTGAAAAAGGCCCGTTTGAACGCATTCGGAATGCAGATGGACCGGATTAGCGGTACGTTGGATTTCTCCGGGGACGGGATTCAAGGAACAGGTATCCGGGGTGAATTGTTGGACCGCCCGGTACGGATCGAGATGTCCGACAACGATCGGGGTCTGGCCGTGCAGATCAAAGGCTCGGTCGGGTTGGATTCGCTTGCCGGTCGATATCCCTCCGGTTTCTGGGAATACTTCGATGGCGAATCGGACTATTCGATGGATCTGCAGATACCGAAGTTGGGCGAAAAGCCTTTCGCGGACATCGATCTGCACTCCGATCTGCTGGGAATCGCGATCAAGTTGCCTGAACCGTTGGGGAAACAGTCAACAGTCCCGCGCAGCTTCAACCTGAAGACGCATCTGGAAAGCGGCCGGGAAATTCCGCTCGATCTCGCGGTCGGGGGGACCGGATTCGCTCAATTGAAGCTCGCCAAAACGAACGAGGGCTTCGATCTGGAGCAAGGCGTGATCAAACTGGGCCGGGTCTCCGAAGCCCAAGCCGCAAAGAACGGTCTGAGTTTTTTCGCCGTCCTGGACAGGGTTGACCTGAGGCCCTGGAACGACTTCCGGGCCGCTCTGAACCGAAACGCCATCCCGGATACAGCGGATCTGAATCTGGTTGATGTTCAGATCGCCGAATTGATTGTGGAAGATGCCGATCTGGGTCCCTTTACTTTGAAGATGCATCGCGATCGCGGGGTTTGGGACGGAATGACCGAAAGCCGTATTGCGAGCGGACACTTTACCGGAAAAACCGGCGACCGCAACGCTTCGGGTTTAAACCTGGACTTCGAATATCTTCGAATTCCGGAGCAGGATGATTTGCTGCAAAAGACCCCGAAGCAGAAAGTGCATTTCGATCCCGGGGATATTGCCGACCTGAATATCCGCGCCGGGCATTTCTACTGGAAAACGGTGGATTACGGTACCCTGGAAGTGCGGACCACTCGCCAACCCCACGGCATGAAGATCGATCGTTTGAATCTTCGCGGGAATGGACTGGACCTGAATCTTTCCGGATTCTGGACCGCCTCCGGATCGGCGGACCGGACTTTTATTGCCGGGAACATGAGCATCGATAATCTCGGGCAATTTTTAACCGGGCTGGGCAAATCGGACGTGATCCGGGACTCCAATGTGAGTTCGAGCGTGATGCTGAAATGGAATGATCCGCTCTACGATCTGAATTTCGAAACGCTGTCCGGGAACGCCAGGGTTGAGTTCGGAGCTGGGCGTCTTTTGACCGTGGAACCTGGGATTGGCCGCCTGTTCGGTCTGTTCAACCTGGATGGATTGAAAAATCTATTGTTGCTTGATTTCAGCAAGTTGTTTGGTCAGGGACTCGCATTCGAAGGTGTGGAGAGCGCCTTTCTTTTGACCGGCGGCCATGCGACAATTAAGCGCTTGATCATCGACGCAGTACCGGCCGTAATCAGCGTAGCCGGCGAGATTGATCTGGTTCGAGAGCAGTTTGACGATGTGGTTACGGTCGTGCCCAAGGGCGTGGTCGCGGCCGGAGCCTCGATGCTGCTGACCCAGGAACTTCCGGGGACCGCGGTCGATGGCCTGATTAACC
>JAKEEL010000073.1 GCA_022616595.1 Methylococcaceae bacterium | reverse complement strand
GGTATGGTACGGAAATCGCTCGACGATCCGGAAATGGGTCACGGCGGGTTTTCCGTTTTCGTGAACCGTGAATTTCTTCCGGTCCGCCGGGTGTCTCGCGATGGCTTCATCGACGCTCCCGCCCGCGAGCATGGCGCCGTTTACAAGCGCGAAATATTCGCGTTTGATCGACCGCGCCTGCAACTGACCGACCAGAACCTTGTGGGCATGAAGCGTGCGGGCGACCACCAGCAGTCCGCTGGTATCCTTGTCGATGCGGTGCACCAATCCCGCTCTGGGCAGCGCCGCCAGTCCCGGGTCATGGTTCAATAAGGCATTCTGCAAAGTGCCCCGCCAGTTGCCGGCGGCGGGGTGGACGACCAGACCGGCCGGCTTATTCACGACGATCAGGGACTCGTCCTCGAACACGATGTCCAGCGGTAGATTTTCAGGCTCGCAGTCAGTATGCGCCTCGGTTTCCGAATCCAGATGAACGACTTCACCGCCCGCCACGCGGTCTTTGGGCCGCAGGAGCTTCCCGTCCACCCGCACCCGCCCGCCGCGAACCCAGGCCTGCAATCGACTCCTGGAAAATTCCGGAAACATCTCCGCGAGCGCTTGATCCAATCGGAGACCGGTCAGGGAGTCCGGCACCCGGGCGACCAATATTTCAGATGAGATCATGGGCTCTTATCGTTGCCGACAATTGCTGTATACTACAGACCTTTGCAGGATAGCCAAATACCCTTGCCGTGTTCATGCTGCAGGTCGTTGCCCACGAACCGCCCTGCCTTGAAGTACGCGGAAAATCGGCCGCCCTGCATACGAACGATAATCCTACGCTACACGCCATGCCGCCATTCTTTCGAGCCTTTCTCGGATTGTCCCGCACCTTTGGAATCGTGCTGATTCTTGCCGCATGTTCCGGAGTTTCGGAAAAAAAAGACGAAAAAGCGGACTGGACGGCCGAACAATTTTACAACGAAGCGAAACAGGCGCTGCGAGACGAACGCTACGGAAAAGCGATTGAGCATTATGAGACCCTGGAGACCCGGTTTCCGTTCGGAATGTATGCGACACAGGGACAGCTCGAAATCGGTTATGCCTATTACAAATCCGACGAGCCGGATTCGGCGATCGCCGCCGCCGACCGTTTTATCAAACTCCATCCACGGCACCCGAACGTCGACTATGCCTATTATCTGAAAGGTCTGGTCAACTACAACCGCAGCATCGGTTTTCTGGAACGATTCATTCCGACCGATTCATCCCAGCGGGACCCCGGTTCGGCCCGGGATGCATTCAAGGATTTCCAGACGCTTGTCGATAAATTCCCGGCCAGCCGATACGCGGCGGATTCCCGGCAACGCATGATCGCGCTCAGGAACAATCTCGCAATCTACGAGATCCACGTGGGCCGCTATTACATGAAAAAAGGAGCCTATGTGGCGGCGGTGGAACGGATGAACTACGTGATTGAAAACTACCAGCGGACACCCGCGATACCGATCGCACTCAAGATCTTGGAGGCCGCCTACAAAGAACTGGCAATGAACGATCTTGCCGCGGACACGGCCCGGGTTTACGCGATGAATTATGCGAACGGAATTCCGAGTTCCGAATATACCGATCTGAACCAGTCGCTGGCCGAGGATATTTGGGATTTCATCGGATTGGATGAAGACTGATGCGATCTGAAGTCTTGCAAAGCCGCGGCCCCCATTGGCGCCAATTTTGTCCCGCAAAAATCCGAGCGCTTGCAAGACTAATCAGGGAGGAATCGTTTAGTCGAATCCTTCACCTGCTGAAAGAGCGCTGACCAAAACCCTTTAACGGTTTTTTTATTCATTGCGCCGATCCCGCCGATCCGGCGTACCCGGCTCATCCAATCCCGTTTGTAGGGTTCACTCCCGATACCGTAATCGATCTCGCAGCATGGAAACTTTTTGAACGCATGTTCGAACATTTCTTTCGATAAAATCGAGCCGGGCGAGAAATCCTGATATTGCTCGTCGTAGCAGAGCTTGTAGATAGTAAATTTATCGAAGGCCGACAGCCAGAGTTGGGCGGCGACGGGCTTGGAATCCAGGTATAAAATTCCGAGAAATAGAATCCCCAGCTTTGCCCAGGATTTTATCAACTCGGGGATGAAATCGCTGTAGGGTTCCGATTGTTTCCAGGAATGATTGTAAATACTCGTATAGTCGTTAATCCCGGCCTCGAGTCGAGGGTCGTTCCCTGTGTAGTATTTTATTTCGAATTCGTGACTGTTTCGTAGTTTGCCGGCCTTCCTTTTGATCGTATTTTTCAGTTTTGATGGTCTTTCTTCATAATACGCGGAAAAGTCTTGTCCATTCAGCGGATGAAACCAGTTTTCGTACTGAAAAAATCCTTTTGCATAAAATCCAGCGTTCTTGAAGCGATCGATGAAATAGCCATATTCCCTCGACTCCGACCGAAGAAAACGGAATTCGACAGATACCCAAGCCGGTGTTTCGGTGCTTATATAATCCACAAGTTCGTCGATGATCGAAACGCGATCCAATTTTTCATCGAGCAAGACAGGGCCATATTCAAGCGTATAATAATTCGTCAGACCAACCAGTTTTCGTTTCCCTTTCACACTTCCGCAAAATAAGGCGCCTTCAAGCTGGTTTTCGGATTCGTCGGAGAATACCCCATAAATTCTGAGATCAAGTTCAGTGTGAAGCACGGTCTCATAGAGGTTGGAGAACCACTGATTCGACAAAAAATAGTTTTGCTGAGAGGGATAGCTGTTTCCGTCGGCCAAGGATTTCGGAAAATCATGAAATGATCGATATACTCTGATCGGCACGGTTATTCCTGGTGATCAGATTGGTTGCAACGATCCAGCATTGGCGAGGCAAGCATAACGGGTTCACAAAGGGCGGAAGCCCGATGTCATCGGATAGCGGCGATCGCGGCCGAAGGCCCGCGGCGTGATACGCACCCCCGGGGGGGCCTGCCTGCGTTTGTATTCGTTGTTGTTGACCAGGGCGACGACTCTGCTGACATCCGCGGAATCGAAGCCCTCGGCGATCATCTCCTCGATCGAGCGGTCGCGTTCCACATATCGCTCAAGAATGGCATCCAGTACCGGATAGGGCGGCAGGGAATCCTGATCCACTTGATTCGGAGCGAGTTCCGCGGAAGGGGGACGTTCGATTACGCGCCGCGGAATGACTTCGGAAATCGAATTCCGATATTCCGCAAGCCGGTAGACCAGCATCTTCGGGACATCCTTGAGCGGTGCGAAGCCGCCAGCCATGTCACCGTAAAGCGTTGCATAACCGACGCTCATTTCACTCTTATTCCCGGTGGTCAGCAGCAGCTTGCGCTTTTTGTTCGAAATCGCCATGAGTACAAGCCCTCGGCAGCGGGCCTGAATATTTTCTTCGGTGGTATCCCGAGGCAATCCGCGAAAGGTTTCTTCGAGCATCGCCGTGAACGCGCCAACAGCCGGTTCGATCGGAATCACATGGCTTTGAACCCCCAGAAGCCGTGCTTCCGCGGCCGCATCCTCGTTGCTCATGGATGCGGTATAGCGGGACGGCATCAACACGACTTCGACCCGCTCGCTGCCCAGCGCATCGGCCGCGAGCGCCAGAGTCAGCGCTGAATCGATTCCGCCCGACAAGCCCAATAACGCGCCCTGGAAGCCGTTCTTCCGGACATAATCCCGGATACCCAGCACCAGGGCCTTGTATTCACTGGAGACTTCAGCATACTCGGGCGCGCTCCGGCCAGGCACCGGGAGCAAGGATTTTTCAACCCGGAACTCGACCAATTCGATGGACTCCTCAAACTCGGGAGCCCGGCGGAACACTTCGCCGCGCGCATCGATCGCGAAGGAAGCTCCATCGAATACCAATTCGTCCTGTCCCCCGATCAGATTCACATACACGATCGGAACCCTGGATGTTCGGATGCGTTCACGCAAGACCGCCTCCCGCTCGCGAATTTTGCGGGCATGGAACGGAGATGCATTGAGATTCAAGATCAATTGCGCGCCCAAGGCACTCGACCGCTCCACGGCACCCACCGTCCACACATCCTCGCATATCGTCAGCGCCAGGTGTACCCCCCGAATCTGAAACAGACAGGGCTCGGTGCCCGGCGCAAAATAGCGTTTTTCGTCGAATACTCCGTAATTCGGCAATTGGCATTTTCGATAAACCGCCCGAATTTTACCGGATCCAAGCACCGCGGCGCTGTTGAACAATCGCTCCCCGGCTTTTTCAGGGAAGCCGACAACCAGGCATATCCCTTGGGATTTTCCGGCTAGCTCATCGAGCGCGCTTCTGCACTTTGCTATAAAATCCGGCCGCAACAACAGGTCTTCAGGCGGATATCCTGAAATGCTGAGCTCCGGAAGTACGACAACGTCGGCCAGCAGTTCGTCCCGCGCGGTTTCGGCGGCCTTCAAGATCCGGTCCCGATTTCCGTCGATATCGCCGACCACCAGATTCAATTGCGCGATCGCGACTCCAAGCTTCACAATGAACGATCCGTTTACGTGTAAAACCAACGCAATGTCCTTGAACCACTCAAGCCAGACATTGCTGCATGCGGCGTCCCATCTCGGTCGGCGATTTCACGATATGGACACCGGCCGATTCGAGCGCGGCGAATTTGTCCGCGGCGGTACCCTTGCCACCGGCCACGATCGCACCCGCGTGGCCCATGCGTTTACCGGGCGGGGCGGTGACGCCCGCGATATAGCCGACCACCGGCTTGGTCACGAAGTCTCGGATGTATTCCGCGGCATTTTCCTCGGCCGAGCCGCCGATCTCGCCGACCATGATGATGCCGCGGGTCTGTTCGTCCGCCTGGAATTTTTCCAGCACGTCGACGAACTCCAGGCCATGAATCGGATCGCCGCCGATTCCGACGCAAGTACTCTGCCCGAGTCCCGCGCGAGTCGTCTGGTAGACGGCTTCATAAGTCAATGTGCCGGACCTGGACACGATTCCGATCTTTCCGGGTTGATGGATAAACCCCGGCATGATCCCGATCTTGCATTCGCCCGGCGTAATCACGCCCGGACAATTCGGGCCCACGAGAACGCAGTCCCTTCCGGCCAGGGCCGCTTTCACGCGCAGCATGTGCAGTACGGGTATGCCCTCGGTGATGCAGACGATGGTTCGAATTCCGGCGTCCGCCGCTTCCAGAATCGCGTCGGCCGCGAAAGGCGGCGGAACGTAAATCACGGATGCGTCGGCGCCGGTGTCGTGCACGGCCTCCTGTACCGTGTCGAAGACCGGCAATCCGAGGTGCAGGCTCCCTCCGCGGCCCGGGGTCACCCCGCCGACCAGCCGGGTTCCGTAGTCCAAAGCCTGCTGCGAATGAAACGTCCCCTGCTTCCCGGTAAAGCCCTGACAAATCAATCTGGTATCTTTATCGATCAGAATACTCATGGTGATCCCCATCCGTC
>JAKEEL010000072.1 GCA_022616595.1 Methylococcaceae bacterium | reverse complement strand
CTGTGGAGATGAACCGGTGTGATTACAGCCCATCCCGTTCGCCACGAATCGCTGCCAAAACCGGATGATTCGACCGCGCCAACGCGTGAATCAATACCATTTAAACCGCCCATCCGGATCTGGCGACCCCCTTTGTGAGAAATGCGGGCTAGAATCTAACTTAAAGCCAGGAAATGATCGGACACTCCGCCTCCCGTTTTGCGATATCATTCGTATTTGCGAAGAAGAGTCCGGAATGCCCCCAATTTCGTATCTGAATGGAACCTGGCAGCCCCCGGAGGAAGCCAGGGTCCCGATTCTCGACAGAGGCTTTCTGTTCGGTGACGGGATCTATGAAGTGATTCCGGTGTACAACAGCCAGGCCTTTACACTGCCGCGCCATCTGACTCGCCTGAATCACTGTCTCAAGGAGATCGGGATTGCAAATCCCATGACCGATGCCGCGTGGGAAGCCATCGTCAATGAAGCGATCGCCCGTAGCGGCGAAATCACCGCGTTCATATATCTTCAAGTCACCCGCGGAGTGGTCGCGAAACGGGATCACCAGTATCCGAAAAACCCCGCTCCGACTGTGTTGGTCATGGTGTACGAGGCGCCTATCCTCGAGCGGCGCGAAATCGTTCCGCTGAAAATGATTACGCTGGACGACTTCCGCTGGGCACGCGGACATATCAAGACGGTGAGCCTGATCGCCGCCGGGATGCTGAAAAACGAGGCGCTGGCACGCGGCGCGGATGACGCGATCCTGGTCAAAGACGGGCGGATTACCGAGGCCACCTCATCGAACGTGTTCATCGCCAAAAAGGGTGTCTTGGCCACCCCGCCGAAATCCAACCGGTTACTGCACGGAATCACCCGTGACCTGGTGCTTGAACTGGCTCGCGGGCATGGCCTACCCGCCGAGGAACGCGAAATCACAACGGAACAATTGGCAGACGCCGACGAGATCTTCATCAGCAGTTCGGGCTATGAAACCTGGCCGGTCGGAGTGCTGAACGGCCAGGTGTTCGGCAGCGGCGAAGGCGGTCGTCTTTGGCGACAGCTCGACAGGCTGTTCCAGCGCTTCAAATCGGAAAGGAACTGAAACGCGCTCAGTTCTCATTTAGAAAATTTCCTGACAAGCATTAACCGGCTGTTTCGGGCGACAGGAAATGGGTCGGGCGGCGACTCAGATGCCCTCCCGCAACATGGTTTTCTCCGTGGACCAGATATCGATTACGAGCGCCGTCACATTGTCCCGGCATCGACGCTTCAGGGCGAGATCGACCAGATCGCTGCACGCATTCCGGCAATCCCTCTGTTCCAGGATCCCGGCAATTTCCTCTTCGGACAGCTCTTTATACAATCCGTCGCTGCACAAAAGATAAACGTCTCCGGATTGCAGATCGGTATTCCGGACATCCAGTTCGATGGCCTCGAAGGCCCCCACCGCACGCGTGATCGTATTCGCGGCAGGATGATTCTCGGCATCTTCCGGTTTCAGCATTCCAAGGTCTATGATCGCCTGCACCTGGCTATGATCGCGCGTCAAGCGCTCGAGTATTCCGGCACGAAGACGGTAGAGACGGCTGTCGCCGGCCCAAAGAAACGCGCATTGTCCCTGGTCCACGACCATGACCACGACCGTACTTCCAATGGTGCGATTCGGCCCCCGTTCCGCGGCCTTACGAAACAAATACTGGTTGACTTCTTCGAGTTGGCTGCGGATTTCATCCAGAGTTTCATTCAGGCCGTTAGCGGCTTTGACCCTTTCGAGTGATTCGACGACCGATCGGCTCGCGAGATCACCGGAATCATGCCCGCCCATACCATCGGCCACGACCCAGATTCCCTTGTGCTTGAACTCGCGGAAATTATCTTCGTTGATCTTTCTCACATTCCCGGTTGCGCATCGTCCACTCGATGACCATTCGAAGGGCTGGAAATTATGCATTTCGGTTGACCAAGCCCGGACCTCCACGCCGATCGAGTATGAATTCCCGCAAGCATCGCGGCGCCAAGGCCTTACTCCTAGAGCAGTTCAAGAACATTGGACGAAGAATCGATTTGTTCGGCCAACCATTTTCGGAAAAGTTTCTGTTTGATTTCGACGATGGTTTTTTCATCCATTTGAGGCACGTGTTTTTCGATCAAGCGGAAAACTTCGATCTTGTTTTGACCTTCGACCTCGAAAGGCCCCAGTACACTGCCGGCATCGGCATTGAAAATTTTGGCCTCGATCTCGTGCGGCAGAACGCCGCGCGGGATTTTGCCCAGATACCCGCCCTGGTCGCGAGTATCCCTGGAAAGCGAATGCTGCCGCGCGAGCTCCGGGAAACTATCGGGCTCCTCCTTGAGAATTGCCACGATTTCCCGGGCCGTCTCCATGGAATCCAGGGTAATGTGGCTCAGGCCGACTCGTTCGAAGGCCGGATAATGCTGCTTGTAAAAGCGCTCGACCGCCGCATCGTCCAGTATCGATTCACGCATCTTTTCCCGGTAAAGGATTTCAACAATAAATTCTTCGAGTTCATCGACCGACAGACCGACATTGTCGAGGTATTCAATCGTATCCCGAGCCCGGTGCAGGTTGTTCATGCGTCTGAACTGATCGACGCGTTCCTGTATTTCCTCGGCGAGGATTCGGATACCGGCCTTTTTCGCGGCGTGCACCAGAAGTTTGTCGATCAAAACCTTTTCCAAAAGTGAATCCAGTTTTCCTTCCAGTTTTAGCAGTTTGACGAAGGCCTCCGCTGAAATGGATTCATCGTCAATACGCGCTACAATCACGCCGGTTCTCCTTTGAACTCTGAAATCAAAAACCCAATCTTGCGATCATTTTACCCGAACTCGGACAGCCGGGCAGCGAGGTTTTTGATCGGCCGAAGCAGAGGATCATTCAGCGAGCAATCCGAGCGTGTCACAGATCACATAACATTCGGGAAAAGTTTGATGGTTTTTGTTGCCTTTTTTGAAACATAATATTGCACAAACCAAAAGCTTTACCGGTACAAGAAACCCTAAGCAATTGTATTTTATCGCCTATAATAAAACGGTACGATGGTTGCTAATGCGGTAATATTCACATTCACGAACAAGCAGGGGACAACGATGAGCATTGTTATTAAAGATCTGAAAAAAAATGAGGAGTTGGATCGACAGGCTGTCATGCGCTTTTGCCGCGGCGGGAAAAAACAAGCAGCGGGTTTTCCTTTCGAGAAACCTTCCGATAATGACCTTAAGGAAAGACTGTTGAAGGCCTGCGATTCCCAAGCCGAGGATCCTAGCCGCTGATCCGCATTTTCGAGGCACTCGGAAGCGGGTTTCCGCGAGCGGTGGAAATCCCCAACGTTTCGGGGAACCGCCAAGGCTTGACAGCTTCCCGGAAAATGATCGGTCCACCGGCACGCGTATCCGCAGCGCGGGCCTCGTTGCGGACCCATAGAGGCTTCAGGGTGCCTGAACCGAATCCGGTTTACTCCGCTTGCGCCTTCGAATGATTGCGGAAATCCTTCGCGCTCAAACCGTGTTTTTTCATCATGGTCTGCAGGTAGGAACGGTTCATGTCGATGCTCCGCGCGAGTTCCGCGACGTTCCCGCCGTTCTCTCGGAGCGCACGGGTCAGATATTGTTTTTCGGCCTGATCGATCGCTCTTTTTTTGAGATCCGAAAGCGACAGATCCGCGCAAATCTCGATCGATTCCAGCGCCGCCTCGTCCTCAGTCAAGCCGAGTTGCTTCCGGACCATCGCGGGCAGATTCTTGACATCGGCCAACCCATCCGAAAGACAGGACAGACGGTAGACCAGATTGCGCAGTTCGCGGATATTGCCCGGGTAGCGGTACTGAAGAAGCAGGCGTTCCAGGGACGGGGTCATTTTCAGAGGCTTCGATCCGAGACTTTCGGCGGCTTCATCGCTGTAATATTGCAGCAGCAGCGGGATCTCGTCCGGACGCTCGCGCAAGGAAGGCAACGAGATATGAATGATGCTCAAGCGATAATACAGATCCTCCCGGAAGGTGCCATCCTGCACCATCTGGAACAGATCCCGGTTGGTCGCGGCAACGATTCGCGCGTCAATTTCGATGGTTTCATCGGCGCCGACCCGCTGAATCTCCTGTGATTGCAGCACACGCAGCAGTTTTACCTGCCCGATCAGGGGCAGTTCGCCAATTTCGTCGAGGAAAATCGTTCCGCCGTCCGCACTCTCGAATTTGCCTTTGCGATCCTGGATCGCACCGGTAAACGCGCCTTTTTTGTGCCCGAACAATTCCGACTCGAGCAGGTTTTCGGGTATCGCGCCACAATTCACCGATACAAAGGCTTTATGGCCGCGTTTGCCATTCGCGTGAATCACTTTGGCCATCAACTCCTTTCCGGTCCCGCTTTCCCCGTCGATCAAAACCGGCAGATCGGTTGGCGCGACCTTCTCCGCGACTTCCAGAGTTTCCAGTAATTTCGGGCTATCCCCGAAAACCCCTTCGAATTGGAAATTCCGTTCCAACAGCGATTGACGCCTGCTTTTTCCAGGCTCTGTGCCGGTTTCTTGTTCCACCGGCACCGCTTCGACAACCCGGTCGCGAGTCTTACGCGACAGCAGCATGATATCGTCCTTGAGTTCGTTGCAATGATCGAGAAGGTCTTCGATCTCGGAGCGTTCGAGTCGTGCCGCCCAGCGCAGTTTATTGCGCACGAGTTCCAGGCGCTCCAAAGCATCCCCGTAGGATACGGTGGACAAATTTTCCAGGGTCAAGGCTCTCATAGATCGAATTCCGAACCGCTGCGCGACGGGCCGTACAGCCCGCTGCGTTCTTGCAGATCCTTTGGTGAACCGCTTTCAACAATGCGCCCGTTATACAGCAAAAACGCCCGGTCAGGCTCGATGTCCATATTGATCCTCTCAGATAAGGTAATCATGGTAATATCCGGATAGGTCTCGCGAATTCGGTTTAAAATATCATTTTCTACTTGCAATCCAAGCCGTGACAAGGCCTGATCGAGGATCAGGACCGAAGGGTCTCTGTACAGCGCCCTGGCTATTCCGAGACGCGGAATCCAGTCATGCGCTTCCAGATCGCCCAACTCTGACACGGGACAGTCAACACCTCCCGGCAGTTGACTGATCCGATCGTTCAGCCCGGCCAGGCGACACAGATCGATGATCCTTTTTCGCTGCGGAGCACGAATCCCCAACGCGATATTGTCCGCCAGCGTTCCGCTGATCAAGAACGGG
>JAKEEL010000008.1 GCA_022616595.1 Methylococcaceae bacterium | reverse complement strand
GGAGCCGGCTGCTTGGTTGATCAGTCACCCAGACCTTCGGGTGTCATGTTCACTTTCTTCAGAAGAGCAATCCCTTCTTCAAGAAGGGGAACCGCAGCTTTTGTATCGCCTTTGCCGGCTTTGATCCCACCGATTTTGATTTTTCCTCTGGGGCTTTGCAGCTGAGCACCCCCGCGGTTAGAAACCATGCAATGCAATTTCAATAACGCGGCTGTTGTAGCTGTTTTTGTTTCAGGGCCATGACCTTGCTTGGCATGCTCAAGAGCTTCTTCGGCTAAAGCAATTCCCTCGCCCAGAAATTTGGCATTGGTTTCTTCGTTGGTATGGTTACGGTCCGGGCATTCTTCGGCAAACGCAATACTTTGCGTTCCAACAAGACCAAAAACGGCGACGAACGCTGTAGCCAATAAATTCTTATTCATTGTTTTCCTCAATTAAAAATTAAAGTAGATTAAAAAAGCTTTTTCAGCGGCACGATAAAAGGCATAATCCGCCCTGCGTTTTCACCCTCTGAACGAATTCAACAGCACCAAAAACGCGGGCCGTGCCGATGGCGCAGCGCTATTCTATAGATTGAAGGTTTGATTCGCAAACGCTGTCGATCCTCGATGAAAGCAATCGGATTCCCATCGAGCTGAAAAATCGTTCCAATAACAACCTGTTCATTTTCTGTAAACTCCCTTCGGCCGATCATGATTAAAACTTTGATTTCCCTATTGACTGCTCTTGTTTTTATCAGTACCTCCGGGCTGGCCGATGAAAACCTCCCGGCACAGGAATGGGACGATGTCGAGGGCGTAACCGTTCAGCCCAAGGATCGTGTCGATCAAATCAATGACTACAAAAAAAAATCGGAGGAGTCTGAAAATAAGCAATTGAAGCAGGGCTGGGAACAGAACGGGGTCACGGTTCAGTCGGAAGAACGGGTCAAGCATCTGAACGAGTTGCAGAAAGCACGCCGCGAAAAGGGGATTCGCGAACTTAAATGCGATGTGTGCACCATGCGCTGCAGACTTTACAGGGATATCGGGCAAACAACTTGCCAGGACGCACAGACTTCGCCGGATACCGGAATCTGTAGACACAAAGCCGACAACTTTCTCAAATCCTGCCTCCAACATTGCGAATATTGTTAACCGGACCAACAACAAACCATGCTGAAACAATGGAATATTGAATGGACTTTGCTAAGATATTAAACGGGAAACTACAGAGTCTAAGAGTTGTTCCAGAAACATTCCAAACGTCATTTATCCGAGGATGCAAGACACGATTATGGTAAGTCATTCAAAACGCCAGTCCCGGTTTTCTGCGAGCAGGCCAGTAATCTTCGTACTGTTCCTGGTTCCGGCATTGAGCGGTATCGTGTCGACCGCAAAGGCGGATTATGCTTCCATCGTAATGGACGCCGAATCCGGGCGGGTATTGCATGAAGTGAACGCCGATAGCCTGAATTACCCGGCTTCGCTGACCAAGATGATGACCTTGTACATGATTTTTTCCGCGTTGAACAACAGAGAAATTACGCTCGACACGCGATGGAGGGTATCATCAATTGCGGCAAGTCAGCCTCCGACGAAACTCGGTCTGAAGGCCGGTCAGACAATCAGCGTCAGGAACTGTATCCTGGCCTTGGTAACCAAATCGGCCAACGATATGGCCGTCGTGGCCGCCGAAGGCCTGGCCGGCAGCGAATTTCGCTTTGCCCGGATGATGACCGAGAAGAGCCGCGATTTGAATATGACACAAACGAGATTCAGAAACGCATCCGGTCTTCCGGACCTGGATCAAATCACCACGGCACGGGACATTTCAATACTCGCGCTGGCGCTTTTGCGCGACTTCCCGGAATATTACGGATTTTTTTCCACGCGGGTATTCCAATACGGCAACCGGCGTTACCGAAATCATAATCATCTGCTGCATTCCTACCAAGGCACCGACGGCATCAAAACCGGTTACATCCGCGCGTCGGGCTATAACCTGGCCGCGTCCACGGTCCGAAACGGCCGCCGTCTGGTCGGTGTGGTGATGGGCGGGCGAAGCTCGAAAGCCCGCAACCAGCAGATGATGTCGCTGCTCGACCTGGCCTTCGCCAAACTCGAACGGGACGAGCCGCGGTACGCACGGATATCGTCCGCGAACCGGCCTTTGATTGTGTCAACCGATGCGAAACCGGGCGTTATGGAAACACCAGACCAACTCGATGCCATGTTCGTCCCCCGTTCCCAGCCGGGCGAGGAACGTGCAAGACAGATCTGGGGCATTCAGGTGGGCGCCTTCTCGCAATTCAGGCTTGCCGAGTCCGCCGTAGCACGCGCGAGGGCGATCGCTCCGATACTGCTGGAATCTTCCCGTACCATGATTTCTCCGTTTCGATTACCGAACGGCTTCATCTATCGGGCCAGGCTGGTCGGAATCGCCGAACGAGATGCCAGAAAGGTCTGCGCGGTTTTGAAATCGAATGGCATTTCCTGTATCACCGTGGCTCCATCGAACCGGCCGGCGGAATTCACCACGCGTTAAGCGCTTCGTTCGGCGAGGGTATTGGAATTGCGTTTCGAATTCGCCTTGGGAAGCGATTGATCCGCGGTCCAGTATTCCCGTTGAATTCATGGCCAGGCCTTACGATCTGATCGTCATCGGCGGCGGCAGCGGCGGGATCGCAACGGCCAACCGGGCCGCGGGTTACGGAGCCCGATGCCTGCTGATCGAACAAGGACCGCTGGGAGGTACCTGCGTCAATGCAGGCTGTGTTCCGAAAAAGGTCATGTGGCACGCCGCCCAACACGCCGGCTCCTTGAAACAAGCCAGGGACTACGGCTTCGATATCGAATGTAAAAACTTCGACTGGTTCCTCCTCAAAAAGAACCGTGACGCCTACATCCAACGCCTGAACGAAATCTACCGGCACACGCTCGACCGCAACGGCGTGGAAGTACGATCCGGAACAGCAAGTTTCGCGGGAGCGAATAGCGTTTCTTTGCATGGCGAACTTTTGGGCGCGGAGCGGATTCTGATCGCGACCGGCGCCTATCCGACTATACCCAACGTTCCGGGCGCGGTCCTCGGAATCACCTCCGATGATTTTTTCGCGCTGGAAAGCCAGCCTGAACGGGTCGCGATTATCGGCAGCGGCTATATCGCGGTCGAGCTCGCGGGCGTTTTCAGTGCGCTGGGTACCGAGGTCACCTTGATTGCCCGCAAAGACAGATTGCTCAGGGATTTCGATGCGACGCTTGCGGAGACCCTTGCAGCACACTATCGCGAACAGGATATTCGCCTTCGATGGAATTGTCCGATCGAGTCTCTGGAATCCGCGCCTGGAAATAAACTTACCGTTCACCTCGAGGGAGGCGATCGAATCACCGGAATGGATCGGGTGCTCTGGGCCATCGGCCGGACTCCCGACACGCGCGGACTCAATCCGCAAATTGCTGGAATCAACCTCGATGCAAGCGGATTCGTTAGCACCGACCAATGGCAGACAACCAACATTCCTCACATATTCGCGGTCGGCGACATCACGGGACGCGCCCGGTTGACCCCGGTTGCGATCGCCGCCGGGCGAAGGCTGGCCGACCGCTTGTTCGGCGGTTTCACGGAGCGAAAGTTGGATTACCGGAATATCCCTACCGTGGTATTCGCGCATCCTCCGATCGGCGCGGTCGGACTGACCGAGGAACAGGCACGGCGATGCTACGGCGATGACATCCGGATTTATCAGGGCCGCTTCACCCCGATGACACAAGCCCTTGCAAAAGCCGGTGTAAAATCGCTCATGAAACTGATCACGCTGGGCAAAGAAGAGAAAATCATCGGCTGTCACATCATCGGCGAAGGGGCTGATGAAATGTTGCAGGGTTTTGCGGTCGCGATCAACATGGGCGCATCCAAGAAAGATTTCGATAATACTGTCGCGATTCACCCGACCAATGCCGAGGAATTGGTGACGTTGCGCTAGACTCTCGACGTCCCTCCCCCGAAACATCCGACCGGCAAATGCAGACGTGAACAAAGTGTCTTCAGACCACGAAGACTCGAATTCCTTGCTCGAACTCGAAGAGCTGGCCCGAAACCTCGAAGCCGCGGGGCTGGACAAGGGAATGGAATGCCTGAGCGCTCGAATCCGCTCGGCAATTTCCGCGGCGTCCCACGGCGACCTGCCGAAATGGCGGTCACTCTTGGAAAATCTACCCGAACTGCCCGTATCCGGCGTTGTTTTGAATGAGGATCGAGTCCGGGTTGAATCCGCGCAGCCGCTTGATCCGGAACGGCACGAAGCCCTCTACGGAATGTTGCAGAAACTGCACCCGTGGCGAAAGGGCCCCTACCAGATCCACGGGATCCACATCGATAGCGAGTGGCGCTCCGATCTGAAATGGAACCGGCTCGACCGACACATCAGCCCGCTCGCGAACCGCCGGGTTCTTGACGTCGGATGCGGGAACGGCTACCACTGCTGGCGCATGCTCGGAGCGGGCGCCCGACTGGTGATCGGAATCGATCCGACCTTGATCAGTGTCGTGCAATTCCGGGCGATCCGGCATTTCGTCGGCGAATCGCCGGTATTCGTATTACCGTTGAGTGCGGAAGGCTTCCCGGTCGAAATTTCCGGATTCGACACGGTATTCTCGATGGGCGTTCTGTATCATCGGAAATCGCCGCTGGACCATCTGAACGAATTGCGCGGCTTTTTGCGGTCCGGCGGCGAACTGGTACTGGAAACTCTGGTTGTCGACGGTGGCGACGGCTACACGCTGCTTCCCGAGGACCGTTACGCGATGATGCGCAATGTCTGGTTCATCCCATCCTGCCCGACGCTGTCGCGTTGGCTGAAACGCGCTGGCTTCAACAATATCCGGCTGATCGACGTGACTGCCACGACAAGCGCGGAACAACGCTCGACCGCATGGATGCGATTTCAATCCCTTCCGGAATTCCTCGATCCGAACGACCGAAACTTGACCCGCGAAGGTCTGCCGGCTCCAAAACGCGCGATCTTTATCGCGAACACACCCTAATACCCCTTGAAGGCCGTTTCGCTATGTCAGGTCTACTCTAAACTTGAACGGTACGTGTCGTCCGGCGATTCCTTCAGGTTTCCGGCTGATCCAATAAATTCAAAAATTGATGCACGAGCGGAATCGCCACCTCGTGACAGTCCCGCGGTCCTCCGAGGTCCGCGAGCCGCGTTGCGCGCAAGGACGGGAATCCGCAAATATTGATTCCCTCGAAGGGCGCGAGGTCGACATTCACATTCAGACTCATGCCGTGGTAGCTGCATCCGCGGCGGATTCTGATCCCGATCGAGGCAATTTTCATCGAATCGACATAAACGCCGGGAGCTTCGGGTTTGGCATAGGATCGTATCCCGTATTGTTTCAGGGTTTCGATGGCCGATCGTTCGAGCAGAGTGACCAGGCGCCGTACCCCGATTCTGCGGTGGCGCATGTCGAGCAGGGGATAAAGAATCAGTTGCCCCGGTCCATGATAGGTCGCCTGGCCTCCGCGGTCCGAATGAATGACCGGTATGCGGCCCGGATTCAGCAGATGTTCTTTCTTGCCGTTCAGGCCTTGGGTATAAACCGGATGATGTTCCAATAGCCAGATTTCGTCGGGAGTTCCGGGCTTGCGTTCCTCGGTGAATTTTTTCATCTTCTCCCAGCATTCGGCATAATCCTGGAGTCCGGGCATTCGAATCCGGACTGTCTGCCGCTCCATTCAAAGCGCCATCAACACAATCTCGGAATCGCTGAGGTCCCGATAAATCGCATCGAGTTGTTTCTTACTTTGCGCGGTGATGGTGATCGTGACCGAGACGTACTTGCCGCCGTTGCTGAATCGGAAATTAATCGCGCCATCGGGGATCTCCGGTGAATGTCTGCGCACGATTTCGACGATTTGGATGTCGAAATCCGCGCAGTTGAGCCCCAAGGCCTTGATCGGGAATTTGCAGGGAAACTGGAATAGTGTTTCTTCGTCGTTCATCGGGCACAGTATGTTCCGGGCCATGCCGTTCCCGCGGGCCATCGGAACATTCGGGAAAATGGCAAACTTGGGTCGAATTCCGCTCGCTTCATTTGAGCAACAATAATGCCCCATCGTAAATTTTACGGAAAATACCTCCTTCCGGAATCGTTTCCAGCGCGGTCAAGGGTACCGAGGTGAAGGGCTGATCGGCGAGCGTGATCGAGAGGGTCCCGTGTTTATCGCCAACGCTGACCGGGGCCATGATTTTCTCATCCACCTGCACGGTCGCTTGCAGATCGTCGAAACGGCGCCGCGGAATGGTCACATACAGGCCATCCAGCAGGCCGAGCTGGAGCATCGTCTTTTCGCCTTTCCAAATCCGTGCCTCGGCCAGCGATTCATTGGGTTTATACAGCTGATGGGTCGCGTAAAACCTGAATCCATAGTTGAGCAATGCTTGGTTCTGGCTGGCTCGCGTGTTGGTGCTTTGGCTTCCCAGCACTACTGAAATCAGGCGCATGTCCTCCTTTTTCGCGGATGCGACGAGGCAATAGCCGGCGTCTTCGGTATAGCCTGTTTTGACCCCGTCCACGCTCGAATCACGCCACAACAGTTTGTTACGATTCACTTGGGTGATTTTGTTGTAATTGAATTCCTTGATCGAATGCCAGGCATAATAGTCCGGGAATTCCCGAATCAATGCCCGGGTCAAGGTCGCGAGGTCTCGGGCGCTCGCGTAGTGGTTCTCATCCGGGAGCCCCATGCTGTTCGTGAAATGGGTATTGGCCATCCCGAGCCGCGCCGCGTGCTGATTCATCAATTGGGCAAAAGTCGATTCGTCTCCCGCGATATGTTCGGCGAGCGCCACGCTGGCATCGTTCCCCGATGAGATGATGATGCCCTTGAGCAGCTGCTCCACCGAGACCTTGGTGTCGACCTGAATAAACATTCTCGAACCGCCCGTCTGCCATGCTTTCTTGCTGACCGTGACTTGATCGCCGAGCGCAAGATTTCCGTTTTTGAGTTCGTGAAAGGCCACATAAACCGTCATGATCTTGGTCAAGCTCGCGGGCGCGAGTTTATCGTCGGCGTTGTGCTCCGCGAGCACCTTGCCGCTGTTGGAATCCATCAAGAAATAGGCCTTTGCCGGGAGTTCCGGCGCTGCCGGCACCGTGATCGGCTCTCCGAACCCAGGTGCGGAGAATCGCAGCAATAACAAAAATACGATTGAACGAGTCAGCTGTTTATAGAACATCATGGGAAATCAGGCGGATTTGGAGTCGAATTGGATTAGTTATTGATATACGGGCTTGCCGGGTCGCGCACGACTCGGGTCGAGGTGAACCCGATTTCACCCAGCCTCGCGACGACACGCCGCGCCTCGCCAAAGGTATCGATCGGACCGAGCTGGACGCGGTAAACAGGTTCCCGATCCAGAGTCCCGGCCTTGATCCGGGTATCGGGAAGCCAGGGCCTGTCGATTGAACTCAGCAGTTTATCGGCGTTAGCCCGATTCTTGAACGCGCCGATCTGTACATACAATTTTGTCGAATCGGTGCGGCGTACGATCGTTACCGGAACCGTCTGCCTCGGGGGCGTGATATTCCGTATTTCCACGTAACCGGTGCCGGTCCTGACGATGTCCAGCTTTTTCGCGGCGGTATAGGACAAATCGACGATACGGTGGTCGTGAAAAGGCCCGCGATCATTCACGCGAACCACGATGCTTCGGCCGTTCTCGAGGTTTTTGACCTGCAGATAGCAGGGCAGCGGCAGGGTCTTATGCGCCGCCGTCATGGCGTACATGTCATAGGGTTCGCCGCTCGAAGTTCTGCGGCCGTGAAACTTGGTTCCATACCAGGATGCGAGGCCACGTTGAACGAAATCCCTGGCCTCGTGCATCACGTAATAGCGCTTGCCCCAAACCACGTAGGAGGACGGATTTCCGGATTTACTTTTCGCTTCATGGCGGGGTATCGGATCCGGAACTTTGTCCACGTCAATCGGATTATCCGGTGCACCGTCACGCTGCGCATGGCTGCTTTTGCGGATCGAGTGATTGGTTCCCGCGCAGCCGTGGATGACTAGACAGGCGACCAACAGCATGAATCCGGGCTGCTTCGGGATGATGCGGATCAAACACCAGTTTCTTATCAGGGGACGGGTATAGTACATGGTTGACTCCTACGCGCGATATTCTTTCCTGTGCAGGATTTCGCGACTCAGTTGATACACGGCCATCGCATACAAAGCGCTGTGATTGTAACGGGTAATGACATAAAAGTTGGCCAAAGTAACCCAGTAACTGGGTCCATATTCGTTATCCAATTGCAGTAGTTTTGCTTCCTGATTGACATCGATACCGGCCGGAATATTGATTCCCGCGGATTGCATGCGACTCACGCTGGTATCCGGTTTGAGCCCGCTGCCAAGCAAGCTTCGAAATCTGTTGCCCTGAATGATGGCCGGAAAAGTCACCGGTCCGTCCTTTATCCATCCGTGTTCGCTGAAATAATTGGCCACGCTGGCGATCGCATCGCGGTTGTTGTGCCAGATATCGCGCCGTCCATCGCTGTCCTGATCCTTCGCGAATGTTCGGAAACTGCTCGGCATGAACTGGGGAATTCCCATCGCGCCGGCATAGGACCCGACCGGTTCCAAGGGGTCCATCTTTTCTTCGCGGCACAAGAGCAGAAATTGTTCGAGTTCACCGGTGAAGAACGCGCCTCTCTTCGGGTAGTCGAATGCGAGCGTCGAAAGCGCGTCGACTATCCGAAAAGATCCGGCATTATCGCCATAGCGGGTCTCCACTCCGAGGATCGCGACAATGATTTCGGCGGGTACGCCGTATTGCCTCTCGGCTTCGGCCAGGGACGAGGCGTTCGCGAGCCAGAATTCGACTCCCGCGTCGATTTGTCGCTCGGAGATGAACAGGCTTCGATAGACATGCCAGGGCTTCGATTCGGCGGGTCGGGTCATGGCGCGAATGATACCATCCTTGATCCGGGCGTTCTTGAACAATTCGATCAGGTCCTCTCGACTGAATCCATGCTGGACGACCATTTTATCGATAAAGGCCCTGACGTCCTCGCGCTGGGTCAGCGACGACGAGGCGTACCCGCACCCCGAGAGGAGCATGGAAAATATGACCCAATAAACAGCGACGTGCTTAGTCACACAACGGAGCTTCGGAATGGAAATCGGGAATCGCTTGTACATTCTTCAAAGTTCAGATTAAAAACGATTACTAACGTAATGTCTATATGGGCAATAATCTTCGGTGCGTGTGGATCGACATAAGGATACCGAATCCCGCGAGCAAGGTCACCATCGAAGTGCCTCCGTAGCTGATCAGCGGCAACGGAACACCGACCACCGGCAGGATCCCGATGACCATGCCGATATTGACAAAAACATATACGAAAAACGTAATCGACAGGCTGCCCGCGAGCAGCCGGCTGAAGGTATCCTGGGCCTGTAATGCGATATACAGACAGCGGCAGATGATCATAAGATAGACCAGGAGAAGGGTCAGGCAGCCCAGCAGGCCGAATTCTTCGGCAAAGACCGCGAAAATGAAATCGGTGGATCGTTCCGGCAGAAACTCGAGTTGGGCCTGGGTGCCATTGAGCCAGCCTTTTCCGTAGATGCCGCCCGACCCAATCGCGATTTTGGATTGAATGATATGGTAGCCGTTTCCCAGCGGATCCGCCTCGGGATTTAAAAAGGTCAGAATACGCGCGCGCTGATATTCGCGCATGAAGTGCCACAGAAGGGGGGTCAATCCGCCCAGCACGATGCCGACCTTGAGCAGAAAACGCCAGCGGATTCCGGATACGAACAGCACCGCCGCTCCGGAAGCGGCGACCAACAGCGCGGTTCCGAGATCCGGTTGTTTCGCGATCAACAGGGTCGGTACAATGATCAGTATCCCGGTGATCAGGATCTGCTTGATTCGCGGAGGCAGCGGGTTCTCGGCCAGGTACCACGAGATCATCATCGGGGTTGAAATCTTGATCATTTCGGATGGCTGGAAGCGGAAAAGCCCCAAGTTCAACCAGCGTTGCGCGCCCTTGCCGATTTCTCCCATGATCAATACCGCGGCCAGCAAACCGATTCCGATCACGAACAGTCCGGGAGCATAGTGTCTGAAATGGCGCGGCGGTATCTGTGCCAGTATCAGCATGGTCGCGTAGGCGATTCCGAGCCGCGTAGCCTGCCGGAACACCAGGTCGATGTGTTGACCGCCTGCGCTGTAAAGGATTACGAAACCGATACTGGATAAAAGGATCAGAGCCGCCAGCAAGGTCAGGTCGACGTGTATCTTGTAGAAGAAACCGCCCGGCGGCTCGGCCGGTAAAGGAAAGCGGACTTGCGGAACCGAATACGTCATGAGGATTTGTTCGCCAGATACTGTTTGATCACCAGTCCTGCGATCGGAGCCGCCACCGATCCGCCGTGTCCGCCATTCTCGACGATTACCGAGATCGCAATGCGCGGGCGATCGGCCGGAGCGAAAGCCACGAACAGCGCATGGTCGCGCAGTTTCTTGTCCACCTGGCTTTCCTTGTAGCTTTCTTGCTGTTTTACCGTGAAGACCTGGGCCGTGCCGGTCTTGCCCGCGATCCGGTAATCGATCCCTTCGCTGATTTTGCGCGCCGTGCCGCGCGCGCCGTGAACCACATCGATCATGGCCTCGATGATCGAATCGACGTTCGCGGCCCCGAGCGGGACGTCCGAAGCGTCGGGCTGCACCGTGATTATCGAATGATCATGATGGACGATGCGTGTGACCAGGCGGGGACTGACCGCCCTTCCGCGATTGGCCATGATGGCCGTCGCTTTCGCGAGTTGCAGCGTAGTCACCTGAAAAAATCCCTGGCCTATTCCGGTAATCAGGGTTTCGCCGGGATACCAGGGCTGATTGCGTATCCTGCGTTTCCATTCCGGGGACGGCAGCAGTCCCGACTTCTCGCCGGTGAGATCGATTCCGGTTCGAGTACCGAAACCAAACCTGGCCAGAAACCCGGACAGGCGGGTGATCCCCATGTCATGCGCAAGGTCGTAAAAATACACATCGCAGGACTGGATGATCGCGGTCTTCAAATCGACGGACCCGTGTCCCCCTTTTCTCCAGTCACGATATCTGTGGGATGAATTCGGGAGTCGATAGAAGCCCGGACAGTAGGTTCGCCGGCCGCGATCCGTGGCGCCAACCTCGAGCCCGGCAAGTCCGATGAAGGGCTTCACGGTCGAGCCGGGCGGATATACGCCGTGCAGCGCGCGGTTGAACAAGGGCCGATCGGGCGAGGACTGAAGCGCTGCGTAGTCTTTCTTGGGAATGCCGTACACGAAGGGATTCGGATCGAAACCGGGCTTGCTCGCGAAGACCAGGACATTCCCGGTGTCCGGTTCGATCGCCACCACGGCTCCGGTATATTCGGCGAGTGCATCATAAGCCGTTTTCTGCAAATGGATGTCGAGGCTCAGGTGGAGGTCGGCCCCCGGGGTCGGCGACACATTGCCGATCGTGTGAATCAGTCTCCCCTGGGCGTTGGTTTCGATTTCTTCGTAACCGGCTGTGCCGTGCAACACGGTTTCGTAGGACTTTTCGATACCGATCTTACCGATATGATTGGTGCCTTGATAAACAGCCGCGTCGATCGATTTCAATTCATCTTCGTTGATCCGGCCGACATAACCGATCACATGCGACATGAGGTCCGCATGCGGATATTTGCGAACCAGCCTGGCGTGGATTTCGACACCCGGGAAATGCAGGCGTCTGACCGAAAAACGGGCCAGTTCGTCCTCGTTCATCCGCAATAGAAGAGGAATGCTGGCAAAGCTTTTGCTGCGGCGTTTCAAAGTCCGGAAGCTTTCGATCTCCTCGTCGTCAATGTTCAGTAGAGTCTTTAAGGACAGCAGGGTTCGTTCCAGATCATCGACTTGCTCCGGAATGATTTCCAGGCTGTAGGTCGTCACGTTTTCGGCAAGGATTTCGCCGTTCCGATCGTAAATCAGGCCGCGCGTTGGCGGCAGGGGTGAAATTTTGACCCGGTTGTTCTTGGAAAGACTCGAATAGTGTTCGTGGCCCGCGACTTGGAGATAGACCAACCGGGCTGTGAGTCCGATCACGAATACCAGAATGCCGGCGACCGCAACCACGAGCCGGTTCAGGAACAACCGGTTCTCAAGATAGGCGTCTTTGATCGTAAGACGGCGCGGCATCGGTCGATTGCTACTTTGGAGAGAAGGGAGCGAAGAAATCAATCCAGCCACGGCGGTTCCATTGTTCCGGTCAATCGATTTTCGCCCGGTGCTGGGATCCCCCGAGCAGAATATAAACCAGCGGCCACATCAAAGCCCCGCTGCCGGACGGGACCCAGTAGGTCCAATCGGTATGCCCGGTTCCTTGAATATTCTGAGTCCAGAAAACCAAAAGCTGCGACAGCAACAACAGGCACAGAATGATAACGATTTGCTGAGGCAGTCGGAACACCCGTATGCGCTTATGCAGACGCACGACAATGTATGCGACCACCGAATAAGTCAAGGCATGCTGGCCCAATAACTGTCCGGTCAATGCGTCGGCCAGTATGCCAACGATCCAGGCCGAACCGATATTAAAGCGGTCCGGGATGGTCAGGCACCAGTAGATTACGATCAGGAGGATCCAATCCGGATTGAACAGAACCCAGTCACGGGACCAGGGCAGAATCCTAAGTGCCATCGCGACCATTATGCTGAGAACAACCGTGCCGTTTCCCTGATTATTCGTGAACCTCATGTTCCGATCGATGATCTTCCGGGTTTTCCGGTTTGGCGGGGAGCGGCAATAGGGGATCCTGGTTACTCCAGACCAGCAACAGTTCGCGGCTGCGGTCGAGATGGGCGGAGGGCTTGGCTGTGATGCGTGAAAAGGGCTTCTCGGGCTGCGGAGTGACTTCGGTGATCGTCCCGACCGGATAGCCTTGGGGAAATGTCCCGCCGAGCCCGGAAGTAATAATCAGATCACCCACCTCGATATCGACATTATTCGGCAGAAAAGGCAGCGACAGCTCGTTGATTCTGCCGTTTCCCACGGCGATGGTGCGCAAACCGTTGCGGTTGACCTGAACCGGCAGCGCGTGGCTCGGGTCGGAGATCAGCACGATCTCCGAGTTCAACGGATTGGCACGGTAGACCTGTCCGACCACTCCATTCGCGTCAAGGACCGGTTGCCCGACGAAGACCCCGAAGCGGGTACCCTTATCGACCAGAACCGTCTGCTTGTAAGGATCGAGATTCACGGCGAGCAGTTCCCCGACCAGCACTTGTTCACCGAGTTTGAAGGAACTGTCGAGCAGATTCCGAAGCCGGATGTTCTCTTTTTCCAAGGCCGAGAATTTCAGCAGCCGGGTTTTGTACACCAGTTGTTCCTCCTTCAGCCTGCGGTTCTCTTCCAGCAAGTCCTTGTATTCGGAGAACGAATCCATCATTTGATGTCCGAATCGATCGGGCAGGCTGACCAGGTACTGAATCGGATATACGGCCAAAGACAGTACGGATCTCACGGGGGTCAAATGTTCGCTGCGCTGGTTGACGGCCATGAGGACAATCGACACCGAGATTGCGATCAGCAATCGGATATTGATTGAGGATCCTTTGGAAAATATCTGCTTAATAGCGGAATTACCGTTGTATTTGCGATCGGATCATAGCGGAACCGCCGTTTGCCGTCGATCGACCAGAGGGTTATTCGAGCGAAAACGAGGCGGGGCCTTTTTCATCCATCATCTCAAGAATTCTACCACCGCCGCGCGCAACGCAGGTCAGGGGATCCTCCGCAATCAGGACCGGCAACCCGGTTTCTTCGGAAATCAGGCGGTCGATATCTTTGAGCAGCGCGCCGCCGCCGGTGAGTACAATGCCGCTGTTCGCGACATCGGCTCCCAATTCGGGAGGCGTTTGCTCGAGCGCAACCTTGACCGAGCCGACGATTCCGGACAGGGGTTCCTGCAAGGCTTCCAGGATTTCATTGCTGTTCAGCGCGAAACTACGCGGTACGCCTTCTGCCAGATTGCGTCCCTTGACCTCGATTTCCTTGACTTCGCTGCCCGGATAAGCGGTTCCAATCTGGTGTTTGATACGTTCCGCGGTCGATTCTCCGATCAGAGTACCGTAATTGCGCCGTACATAATTGATGATCGCCTCGTCGAAACGGTCACCGCCGATCCGGACCGAAGCGGAATATACGATGCCGTTCAGCGAAATGACCGCAACCTCGGAAGTACCCCCGCCGATGTCGAGAACCATGGAACCCTTCGCTTCGCCGACCGGCAGATTCGCGCCGACCGCGGCCGACATCGGCTCTTCGATCAAATACACTTCGCGGGCACCGGCGCCCGCGGCCGATTCTTTGATCGCGCGGCGCTCGACCTGAGTCGAGCCGCACGGCACGCAAATCAATACGCGCGGACTGGGGCGCAGGAGTTTGCTTTCGTGTACTTTATGGATGAAGTACTGAAGCATTTTCTCGGTTACGGTAAAATCCGCGATCACCCCGTCTTTCAAGGGCCTGATCGCCGTGATGTTACCCGGAGTCCGGCCCAGCATCATTTTGGCTTCCATACCGACGGCGGCAACCGTTTTGACTCCGCGCAGCTTGTCTTCACGGATCGCAACGACCGAAGGTTCATTCAGCACGATCCCCTGGCCGGGAATGTAAATCAGCGTGTTCGCCGTCCCGAGATCGATCGATAAATCGTTGGAAAAGAGTCCGCGAAGTCTTTTGAGCATATACAGGATTCCAGGTACAAAACTGGGCTACTTTAACAATCGGGCAGGGTCTTGGGCAAGCTATACCAGCCGATCGTTTTATAACTATAACAGCTTGCTGAAAAAATTCTTTAATTTCGGATGCTTCGGACAACAATTTTTTAACGATTCTAATCGCGAATGCATTCAGGACTATTCAGAACACAAGCCCGAAAAGTATAATTTCAAGAACGCGATGAACTCTTCCGCTTTGGTGTAGTTTCGCGGCCGCGGGTGCGTGGTTTTCCGGACGGTTTGAATCCGCGTGAAGCCGTGCCGCTTTTGAGTTCCGGCTGTCCCGGAAAAATAAGGGGTTGCATGAGTCATTTAAGTGCCGATGATGTAAAAAATATTGCCTGGCTCGCCCGCATCCGGGTTGATCCCGGGGATATCGATGGCTATGCCCGCGATCTGAGCGGCATACTGGAACTGGTCGATCAATTGAATTCCGCGGATACCGCTGGAATCACTCCGATGGCGCATCCACTGGACCAAAGCCAGCGGATGCGGGCCGACCGGGTGACCGAGGAAAACCAGCGCGAACTGTTCCAGTCTCAGGCGCCGCAGGTGGAGGCCGGGCTGTATCTGGTGCCCAAAGTGATCGAATGAAGGCCGCGATGCTCGGTCATCGGAGTCGAG
>JAKEEL010000071.1 GCA_022616595.1 Methylococcaceae bacterium | reverse complement strand
TGTCCAAATTTTTCTCGCTCGCCGGGTACTTTTAAGAGAAAGTTCATGGAAAATTTTACTTGAAACACAGGGGGCGTTGTCAATGATTGAAACGGGTCTTAAAAAGCGAATGAATTCAACCAGCCGCTACTCTATCCTTTGCAGCGCGGGCAGACAAGCCCCGTTCGGCGGTTTTACGGCGAAAGTTACCGTCAGACGGGCATTCCTCGGCTAAAACATAGCCCGTATTCACAAAACAACGGATCCAACGATGTCAATACGAATAGTCCACACGAGTCCCTATACCGACCAGAAACCCGGCACATCCGGATTGCGCAAAACGGTCCGGGATTTCCAGCAAGAAAACTATCTGGAAAATTTCGTACAATCGATCTTCAACTCCCTGGGCGACCTTTCCGATCAGACCCTGGTGCTCGGCGGAGACGGGCGCTTCCTGAACCAGCACGCGATCCAGATCATCATTAAAATGGCGGCCGCGAACCGGGTCCGCCGCCTGATGATCGGGCAAGGAGGTATTCTATCGACACCCGCGGCCTCCTGCCTGATCCGCAAATACCACGCGGACGGCGGCATCATTCTGTCGGCGAGCCATAACCCCGGCGGCCCGGACCATGACTTCGGCATCAAATACAATATCGCGAACGGCGGGCCCGCTCCCGAAGGTTACACCGAGCGGTTTTATGCTCAAAGCCGCAAAATCAGCGAGTACCGGATCTTCGAATCGAGGGATTTGGATATCGACCACATCGGTCGGTATCGATTGGGCGAAACGATGATCTCGGTGGTCGACCCGGTCGACGATTACGCGCGCTTGATGTCCTTTCTGTTCGATTTCGATTTGATTCGCAAACAGCTTGCTTCCGAAACGATCACCCTGTGTTTCGACGCGATGCACGCAGTCACGGGTCCCTATGGCCGGAAGATTTTCGAGGTACAGCTCGGCGCTCTTCCGGGGTCGGTGATCAACGCGGTTCCGCGCGAAGATTTCGGCGGCGGGCACCCCGATCCGAACCTGGTCCATGCAAAAGCGCTCTGCCGTAAAATGTTCAGCACCGAATCACCGACCCTGGGAGCGGCTTCGGACGGTGATGGAGACCGGAATCTGATCATGGGCAAGCATATTTTCGTAACTCCGAGCGACAGCCTCGCGGTCATGGCCGCCAATGCGCACCTGATTCCCGGCTACAAGGAAGGATTGGCCGGGGTCGCTCGCTCGATGCCGACCAGTCGCGCACTCGACCGCGTCGCGGATTCATTCGGCATTGATTGCTTCGAAACTCCGACCGGCTGGAAATATTTCGGCAATCTGCTCGACGCCGGTAAAATTAGCTTGTGCGGCGAGGAAAGTTTCGGCACAAGCTCCAACCATATCCGGGAAAAAGACGGCATCTGGGCGATTCTATTCTGGCTCAACCTGATCGCGATCAAGCAGGAATCGGTGCTTCAGATTGTTCACAAGCATTGGAGGCAATTTGGCCGGGATTATTACTCGCGTCACGATTACGAAGGACTGGATCGCGAACTTGGCGACCGCATCATCGAAGGGCTCCGATCCCGTCTTCCGGAACTCCCCGGAAAAAAAATCGCTTCCTATGCCATTCAATCCGCTGAAGAATTCTGCTACCGGGATCCGGTCGATGGCAGCACGGCCGATAATCAGGGTATAATTATATCGTTTGATGATGGGTCGCGCCTCGTATTTCGTTTGTCCGGTACCGGTACCGCAGGTGCAACACTCAGAATTTATATCGAGAAGTTCGAACCCGATCCGGCAAAACACGACCTCGATCCACAAAGCGTACTCGCGGATCTGATCGGTGCAGCGGAGCAGCTCTGTCGGATTCGAACTCTGTCCGGAAGACCGGCACCCAGCGTGATCACCTGATTATTTCAGGCTTTCCCGACCGCCGCGGCACGCTCAGAACGGGGTTGAACTCTGGTTCCGGACTCGCTGTCTAGGGAGATGCGGACAACTATTTTTCAAAGCTGGATCCATCACCGTGTTTCAGCCCGTTAAAGTCTTCCGAATTCCGAATTGGAGGTATGCCCATGGGGGAGGAGAAAAGCGAATTTGCTGAACTGATCGCACGCGATCGGGTCGAGCGTGCCACCAAACTATGGGGTGGCACTTTGATCGATTACCTCGACATCGTCAAGAAGGACCCTACGATTACCAAGCTTGCACATGCGCGCATGTACGAGATTATCCGTAGCAAGGGGATACGCGATATCTCGGAATCGGAGGATCCCAAGGCCAAGCACCTGTTTGCGGATGATCCGGTCAAGGTGTACGGTTTTTTTGAACGCGAGTTTTTCGGGATCGAAATCACTCTGGCCCAGATTGTGCGGTACTTTCAGTCGGCGGCGCTGCACGGCGAAGAAAGCCGTCAAGTCCTTTACCTCATGGGTCCGGTCGGTGCCGGCAAGAGCTCTCTGGTGGAAAAACTGCAGGCGGGCCTGGAACAGGCAGACCCGATCCATGCGATCGCCGGTTGCCCTATTCATGAAGAACCCTTGCACCTGATCCCGAGGCATCTTCGCTCCGAATTCGAAAAGATGCTGGGCGTTCATATCGAAGGCGACCTCTGCCCGGTCTGCCGGTATCGTATCAAGAACGAGTTGAACGGTAAGTACGAAACCATGCTGGTGGAGACCGTGGAGTTTTCCAAACGGGACCGCCGCGGCATCGGCGTTGTACCCCCGGTCGATCCCAACAATCAGGACACCTCGGTACTCATCGGTTCTGAAGATATCTCCAAGCTGGATCTTTACTCGGAAGGAGACCCGCGCGTACTGGATCTCAACGGGGCGTTCAACGTCGGAAACCGCGGCATGGTCGAATTTATCGAGGTTTTCAAGAATGAAACGGAATACCTCCACGCGATGATCACCGCGACCCAGGAGAAGTTCGTGCCGGCTCCGGGGCGTCACGGCACGGTTTACGTCGATTCGGTGATCGTGGCCCACTCCAACGAGGCCGAATGGCAAAAGTTCCGCGCGGATAACACCAACGAAGCGATCCTCGATCGCATCGTCGTGGTCAAAGTGCCTTACAACCTGCGCTTGACCGAAGAGGAGAAAATCTACAAGAAGATCCTCGGAAAGTCGGATTTCAACGCGCACGTCGCGCCCTATACGCTACAGATCGCTTCGCTGTTCGCGATTCTGTCGCGCCTGGAAACCAGTCCGAAGGTGGATCTGATGACCAAGGTGCGGCTCTACAACGGCGAGGAAGTGGTCGAAAAGGGACGGACCAAACGCCTCAGCGTCCGGGAACTTCGCGAGGATGCCAAATCCGAGGGGATGAGCGGCATTTCCACGCGCTTCATCATGAAGGCCATCGACAATGCGCTGTCCAACAATCCCGAGTGCATCAATCCGATCAATGTGCGCGAGGCATTGGTCAACATGGTCAAGGCCTCGGATTTTTCCGACGATGTGCGCAAACGTTATCTCGAGTTTCTGCAGGACACCGTGCACAAGGAATACCTGGAAATGCTCGAGAAAGAGATCACCAAGGCTTTCGTGTACTCCTATCAGGAGCAGGCGGAATCGCTGTTTCAGAATTACCTGGATCACGCGGAGGCCTTCGTCAACAAAACCAAGGTCAAGGACCCGAATACCAGTGAAGACTTGGAGCCGGACGAGGATTTTCTGAAATCGATCGAGGAACACATCGCGATCATCGGCAGTGCCGCCGAAGGCTTCCGTCAGGAAGTCATCGCATTCCTGTGGGCCAGCCAGCGCCGCGGCGAAAAGATCAACTACCAGAGCTACGAACCGCTGAAATCGGCGATCGAGAAAAAGTTGATGAGTTCGGTCCGCGAAATCAGCCGCATCATCACAAAATCGCGCACCCGCGACGAGGAACAGAAACAGAAGTACGACGGAATGGTTCAGAATCTCCTCGAAAACGGTTACTGCGAACACTGCGTGGATGTGATCCTCAAGTATGCGGCCAACAATCTTTGGAGAGATTAGCGAAGCCTGCGAACATGCATTGACAGTCTATGCTCTAAATATTGAAGATCTCTGCCAGCGGAGCGACCGGTGAGCACCAGCGATACAATCTTTCGGCCCTATTCCTCCTCCGAGTCGTTGCGTTCCGACCGCAGCGCGGGTGACCGCCAGAGACATCGCGAAAAAGTTTTGGAATCCATTCGCGACAACATCTCCGATCTTATCGCAGAGGAGGCCATCATTGGCCAGTCGAGCGACCGGATCATCAAGATTCCGATCCGTTCGATCCGGGAATACCGCTTCATTTACGGCAAGAACTCACCCGGCGTCGGCGCGGGCGACGGGAACACCGAAGAGGGGCAAGTGGTGGGCCGTGCGCGAGGTCAGGAGCCCGGCCCCGGACCGGCCGGCAACCAGCCGGGAATCGACTATTACGAAACCGATGTCACGCTCGATGAACTGATCAACATCATGTTCGAAGATCTTGCGCTGCCCGATCTCGAACAGAAGCGTCTGCGCCAGGTGCTGTCCGAGCGCACCTTCAAACGACGCGGCTACCGGCAGGTCGGGGTCCACGCACATCTCGACAAGAAACGCTCGGCGCGCGCGCGGGTACGGCGAAAAATGGCGAGCAAGCGGGTCGCGGTCGAGCGGTCCGACGGCCGCTTCCCTTTCCATCAGGATGATCTCAAATACCGCCATCGCGTCCCGGACATGAAACCCTCGTCGAACGCGGTGGTGATCTGCATCATGGATACCTCGGGTTCGATGGACACCATGAAGAAATACCTCGCGCGCAGTTTCTTTTTCCTGCTGCACCGATTCGTGTGCACGCGATATCAGAACGTCGATCTGGTCTTTATCGCGCATCACACGCAGGCTCGCGAGGTGACCGAAGAGGAGTTCTTCCA
The DNA here is from genome assembly GCA_022616595.1 of Methylococcaceae bacterium. Classification (GTDB taxonomy): domain Bacteria; phylum Pseudomonadota; class Gammaproteobacteria; order Methylococcales; family UBA1147; genus UBA1147. The sequence goes on along the minus strand of JAKEEL010000071.1, from coordinate 4,421 downwards.
CAAAGGTGAATCGGGCGGCACGATGATTTCCTCGGGGTACAACAAGGCGCTCGAGGTGATCCGCGACCGCTATCATCCGGACCACTGGAATATCTATGCCTTCCATTGCTCCGACGGAGACAATTTCGAGAGCGACAACGAGGCAACCCTGCGTGCGGCCGATCAGCTCTGCGAGGTATGCAATCTGTTCGGCTACGGGGAAATCAAGCCCTACACCTTGCACTACGAAAGTTCGTTGATCGAGGTCTTCGAAAACATCGAGGCGCCGAATTACCAGGCGGTCATGATCAAACGCAAGGAGGATGTCTGGCCGAGCTTCAGGGCGCTGCTCAGGCGCGAACGCCTCCCGGAAACCACGACAACTGATACATCGGCATGAGCACCGAGTTGGACATCGCCGAACTCAGGGAATGGGACGAGCGGATCAAGGAGAAGGCCGGCGGGTTCGGGCTGGAATGTTATCCGCAGGAGTATGAGATCTGCGATCACTTCCAAATGCTGAGCTATATGGCCTATTCTGGAATGCCGTCCCACTACCCGCACTGGTCCTACGGCAAATCCTACGAGAAACTGAAGACCACTTACGATCATGGTATCTCCGGATTGCCCTACGAGATGGTGATCAATTCCTGTCCTTGCATCGCGTACCTGATGCGGGACAATTCATTGGCCTTGAGCGTTCTGACCATGGCCCATGTCTACGGCCACAACGATTTCTTCAAGAACAATTTCAATTTCGCGCAAACCCGGGCCGAGTGGACGGTCAGTACCTTCAAGCTACATGCCGAACGGATACGCTCCTATGTGGAAGACCCGTCGATCGGCCGCAACGAGGTCGAATCGGTGCTGGATGCCGCACACGCGCTTTCCCTGCAACTCAACCGCAATCGGGCGCTGCGCAAACGTTCGCCGAAGGAGCAGATTTCTGCGGCGGTTGAACGGGCACGCCCCGCTAAAGACGCGTTTCAGACCATCCATAAGCGACACGAAGAGCCGGCGATCGATCTGAACAAGTTCCCCTTGGAGCCGGAAGCCGATCTCCTGCTGTTTATCCGGGATAACAATCGACAACTCACGGACTGGCAGCGAGATCTGCTGACCGTGGTGCACGAGGAGGCCGAATATTTCCTACCTCAGATCGAAACCAAGATCATGAACGAAGGTTGGGCGAGTTTCTGGCATCGCACGATCATGAACAGCCTTGAGCTTCCGCAGAAACTCCAATTGGAATTTCTGGTGCACCATAATCAGGTAGTCAGACCGATCCTGGGCGAGATCAATCCTTATCACCTGGGCCTGAAAATCTGGGATGACATCCGCAGGCGTTTCGGCGAAACCGGCGGCGAGGCGCCGGCGACTTCCGAACCACCCGATTTCAAGGCGCGCGGGAAGCTCTTCGAAGTGCGCGAAACGGACCGCGATACCTCCTTCATCCGGCGTTTTCTAAGCGACGAGTTGATCGAGGAACTCGGGCTTTTCCGCTATCAGGCGCGCGGCAAGGACGAAGTGGTGACCCACGTGGCCAATGAAGACGGCTACGATATGATCCGGAAAACACTGATCGACAATGTCGGAATGGGAGCGGTTCCGGTCATCAAAGTGGAGGACGCCGATTTCGGCCGCAACCGCACCCTGTACCTCAAGCACTATCACGACGGGCGTGACCTCGAACTCGATTTCGCCGAAAAAACGCTCGAACATCTGTTTTTCCTGTGGGGGCGCCCGGTGGTCATCGAGACTTTGATGAACAACCGCGGCATATTGCTGTCCTTTGACGAGGAGGGCTTCGATACCAAAAAGCACAGTTAGGAAACTGAAATTCTGCTTCGGCGGCCGCGGCTGTTTTTCAATACCGAATCTGGATAAAAACAAATCCCGTGCTAAAGTTTTATTCGAATATCCTGAAACATTTTGGGTCATGTAAGGCCTGATTCTTTTCTTCCGTTGTCTTTTTTTACATTTTTCTCGGTTGACCTTTTCGAGATCATTTCCGAGCAGGTGTTATTTACCATAATGTATTTAGTTTTCGTTCGGAAACGAACGAAAACTATCCCGGCTCAGGATGTGCCGGCATTTTCAATGGCTTCATGTCATTGAAAATGCAAGGAACCGGAAATTCACATTTTCCGGTTCCGCCAAGGAAACAGCCCATGGACGGGTGTTTCCGGATGAACACTATTTAGATCTCCAAAAAACGAATCATAATTTTTGAGACGATACCCATGCTTGTTATATTCGGCTATCTCATCGTAATCGGAGCGATATTAGGAGGATACCTCGGCGCGGGTGGCCATGTCGGTGTTCTTGTTCAGCCATTTGAAGTCTTGATCATCGTCGGGGCGGCCTTGGGCGCTTTTGTCGGCGGCAACTCCTTCGCGACGGTAAAAGCCGCGCTGGCCCAAGGCACGAGCACTTTGAAATCTTCGCGGTACAGCAGAGCGTTCTATATGGAATTGCTGATTTTTTTTTATACGCTGAGCCAAAAGATCCGTAAAGAAGGCTTCCTTTCATTGGAGGAAATAGTCGACAACCCGGAAAATAGTCCGGTCTTCACTCCGGCCATCCTGACCGATCACCATTTGACCGAATTCATCTGCGACACCCTGCGCCTGATCTTCACCGGGGTCAATGCCAATCAGCTTGACGAGATCATGGACCAGAAAATCGAAACCCACCATGAAGAAAGCCATATTCCGGTCAAAGCCATTCAACGCGTGGCCGACGGAATGCCGGCGTTCGGAATTGTCGCCGCGGTCATGGGTGTCGTGCACACCATGGAATCGGTCGATCTTCCTCCTCCCGAACTCGGCAAATTGATTGCGGCGGCGTTGGTCGGGACTTTCTTGGGTATTTTGCTTGCCTACGGGTTCGTAGGTCCGGTCGCGTCGGTCCTGGAGGAACGACTCGAATCCTCCCGCAATGTTTACGAGTGTACGAAAAAAGGATTGCTGTGTTGCGTCGAGGGCATCTCTCCCGCTATGACGGTCGAATACATTCGAATCATGGTTCATTCTACGATGCGGCCTGGCTTTTCCGAACTCGAAACACAGTTAAAATCATCCGCGGGATAGAAAAATGGCGGAAACCCCGGTTATCATCAAAAAGGTCAAAAAATCCAAGGGCCACGGTCATCACGGCGGGGTTTGGAAACTCGCTTATGCCGATTTCATGACCGCGATGATGGCTTTCTTCCTGTTGATGTGGCTTTTGGGATCCACCTCGAAAGAAGTCCGCGAAGGCATCGCCGAATATTTCCAGAACCCGTGGAAAGCATCATTGACAGGCGGAGCAAATGTCGGCGATCGAACCAGTATCCTTCCGGGTGGGGGGATCGATCTCAGGTCTCGAGAAGATGGTCAGGTCGATCGGGGAGGCAAAACCGAAGCGGACGACACGGCAATGGAGATCGAACGGGAAGCGGAGCAAAAGGAAATGCAGGACTTGGATACGTTGAAGGCGACAATCGCATCGATGCTGGATGCAAGCCCGGAGCTGAAAGAATTCAACGATCAGATCAAACTCGAATCGACTCAGGAAGGACTGAGGATTCAAATCATCGATAGCCGCAATCGGCCGATGTTCAAACTGGCCAGTTCCCATACCGAGGCTCACGCGCAAATGATCTTGAGAAAACTGGCGCCGGTGATTAATGAATTGCCAAATAAAATCACGATCAACGGCCACACCGACGCCTTACCCTACCCGGATAATCCAAGCGGGTACTCCAATTGGGAGCTTTCCACGGATCGAGCGAACGCGGCCAGACGCGAACTGAACTCGGGCGGCCTGGCCGAAGAAAAAATGTTGCGCGTGATCGGCCTGGGTTCCAGTATTCCGTTCAATCCGAAGGATGGCACCGATCCGATGAATCGACGGATTTCGATTATTGTCATGAAAAAGAAAATCGAACAGCAAATCCTCGATGAAGCGGGCGGCCATTCAGGGTTCACGATCAGCGGTGAAACTGTCTCCAGAAAGTTGTTTGCCACGGACCGCTCCGAGAAGAAACCTGCGAATTCGAGCCCGGGTGAGGCGGAATAGCGAAGCGTATTCCGCCGAATCTGGATCGCTGGCAATACTGGATCGAGGACACCGACTAGACCATCCGTACTTCGAATTTTGACACAGGTCTTCGGTCTCATCGTCGTCGGACAATATGTACTTCGGTCATCTTCCCAAGATCCTGGAAGCTCCAAGAGAATTTGTGCCGGACGTCCTGGCTTTCTGAAATTGTTTCTTGTTGGCAATATTATGCCTTCCGTACTTCGAATTTCGGCACTGGTACAGGAGGTGCCGGGGTGTTTGCCAGAGGTTTTGACAGCAAGGAAGCTGTCACAAAGCTTACAGGGGCGTATTCACGGCGCCCTCTAGCAAACACCCAGCCGCCGAAATTCGAAGTGCGATGAGTATATGCCGTACCA
>JAKEEL010000285.1 GCA_022616595.1 Methylococcaceae bacterium | reverse complement strand
TTTTATAATAAAGCGATAAACCTCGGACCTGATCTTCAGGGATTGGATGGACAAAATGGAGTCTGCGGTCATTGAGTCTCTGAATGCTTGCTATAAGGGATGCCGTCGAGGAGTGGTCGCGAGTGGAGTCCCGCTATAATTCGGACGTTTTTTGGCACAGCGTAAATAATGAAAATATTATCCGATTGGTAATTCTGCAGTACGGTCGATGAATAGAAATGACCCCCGCGTGGTGTCGGGCATTTTGACTTTGTTACTTGCGCATCAGCCCTTGTCTGGCGCGGAACCGAATGCAGCGGCGGGATCGGTAAAATTCGAAACCTGTGCCGGATGCCATTCCACGCCGGGTTATGCCAACGCGGTACCGCGGTTTCAGGTGCCGAAACTGGGCGGCCAGCAATCGGGCTATGTGATGTCCGACCTGAAGGCTTATTCCGTCGGCGACAGAAAACATCCGTCTATGAGGGGAATTGCCGAAAGCTTGAATGAACAGGATGTGCAGGATATTGCTGCTTACTTAGCGAGCCTGGATCTGGGTGCGAACGAGGATCGTTTCAGTGGAAACGCAGCGTTTGGAAAAGAAAAAGCAGTCGTCTGTAAGGCTTGTCATGGTGAAGATGGCAACAGTAGCGACGAAAACTTTCCGCGGCTGGCGGGACAATATCAAAGCTATTTGATTAAAGTTTTGCAGGATTACCAGACCGGAAACCGGAATAATCCGATGATGGCCGGTATGGTCAAAGATCTAAGTGGTGAGGACGTCGAACATATCTCGGCTTACTACGCGAGTCAGGCCAAAGGATTGCGTGTCGTCGAGCGATAAAAAGTTCTCTAAATGGTGTTGGAGTCGGGAGTCAGGGGGGATAATTGTCGTGAATTGCGCGGGTTTCTGAACATCACGGGTCGTTGTTCCGGGAATTGGTTGCCTGATGCCGACTGTATCGCCTGGAGAATTTTGTCGTGATTCGGTGAGAGGGTGCAGACCGGGTCGGCGACTGTCGGGTCGCCGGTCAGCAGGTAGGCCTGGCAGCGGCATCCGCCAAAGTCGCGGTTTTTTTCCGGACAAGTGCGGCAGGGTTCCCTCATCCAGTGGTCGCCGCGGTATTTGTTGAAAGCCTCGGAATCTTCCCAGATTTCGCGAATGCTCAGATCGCGGACATTCGGACAATTCAGGCCGGGCAGTTGCCGCGCGGAATGACAGGGAAGGGCCGTGCCGTCCGGCGCAATGGTCAAGAACGTCGTTCCCCAGCCGTTCATGCAAGCTTTGGGACGGTCTTCGTAATAGTCCGGAACCACATAGTAGATTTTCATCTTTCCCTTGAGTTTTGCCTTGTAGGTCTGAGCGATTGACTCGGCCCTGCGGAAGTCTTCACGGGTTGGAAGCAGTCGATCCCGGTTCAAATGCGCCCAACCGTAATACTGGGTATTCGCGAGTTCGACATAATCGGCCCGGAGATCTTCCGCCATATCCAGAATGCTTTCCATCTGATGGATGTTCTGTTTGTGAATGACCACGCACAGGACCATCGGATAGCCATGCTTTTTAATTAGTCGTGCGACCTCACGCTTGTGATCGAAACAGGTCGTGCCGGCGATAGAATCGCTGAGTTCCCGGCTGCTTGCCTGAATACTGATTTGGATGTGGTCGAGGCCGGACGCCTTGAGTTCGACAATTCGCTCCTCTGACAAGCCGTAGGCGGATGTGATCAAGTTGGTGTAATAACCGAGTTTCCGGGCGTGTTTGACCAGAATCGACAGGTCCTGCCTGACCAAGGGTTCGCCCCCCGAAAATCCGAGCTGTACGGCGCCCATGGTCCGGGCTTCTGAAAGAACGCGGAGCCAGTCTTCAGTGTCGAGTTCATCATGATACGAGGCGAAATCAACCGGGTTGGAACAGTAGGGGCATTGCAGCGGGCAGGCGTAGGTCAGCTCCGCCAGCAGCCAGCGGGGTTGAGAGATTTCAGCCTTGCCTGATCCAGCCATTTTCGAGCGCGACCTCAAGAAATTCACGGACGTCGTCGGTAAGACCGCTGGTGGAAAATTTTCCCTCGAGTTCGCTGACTATTTTATCCAACGTGCGGGTACCGTCACACAGTTTGAGGATTTCCGCCGAACTCCGGTTCAATTCCACCATGCCTTCGGGATACAACAGAACGTCTCGCTGTTGAACTTCCTCCCATTGCAGGCGATGCATCGGCGAAACCGCGAAAACAGAATCGTCCGCAAGTGTCATGGCATTGACTCTTTGACCGAATGATAGGGCGGCATTTCGGTAATATAGGCCAGATACATGGCATCCGCCATCGACCAGAGTACATCGAGTTTGAATTTCAGTATACGCAGCATTTTATCCTGTTCTTCGCGCGTTTTGTACCAGTCCAATGTCAATTGCAGTCCGTGTTCGACGTCGCGACGCGCCTGGCTTAGCCGGTTCTGGAAATAAAGGAAACCCTTCTGGTCAATCCAAGGATAGTTCACAGGCCAATTCGAGAGTCTTTGTTGATGGATGGCCGGCGCAAACAGCTCGGTCAGTGATGAGCTTGCAGCTTCGTGCCATTCTGCGGTCCGCGCGAAATTCACGTAGGCATCGACCGCAAATCGGACTCCCGGCAGCACATGCCGGAGCGAGGTGATTTCATCACGCTCCAAGCCGACCGCGATTCCAAGCTGGATCCAGGCCTCGATCCCGCCGGGCTGGTCCGCTGAACCGTCGTGGTCGATGATTCGCTGCACCCATTGAATCCGGGTCTCGCGGTCCGGGCAGTTTGCGAGGATGGCCGCATCTTTGAGCGGAATATTGATTTGATAATAAAATCGGTTTGCGACCCAGCCCTGGATCTGTTTGCGGTTCAGCTTTCCCTCATCCATCAAGACATGGTAGGGATGGTGGATATGATAGAACTTTTCCATGCAGCGCAGTCGAGCCTCGAATTCTTCCCGAGTCCACGGCGTTTTGGAGGGTTCGTTCATGCCAGGGTTCAAAGGTTGATTTCCATGCCGTCCCGGGCCACTTCGATGCCGGCGCTTTCGAGAATTCTGCGTTCGTCTGAATCTTCGTCCAATATCGGGTTGGTGTTGTTGATATGGATCAGGATCTTGCGGGTATCGGGAAATCTGTTCAAGACGCTGATCATGCCATTGTCTCCGGATTGCGGCAGGTGACCCATTTCGCTGGCTTTCTTTTTCGAGATCCCGGCGCGCTCCATTTCGTCCTCGCGCCAAAATGTACCATCGACCAGGATACAGTCCGCGTCCTGCATCGCCTGCCGTACATGAGGCTCGATCGCACCGAGTCCGGGTGAATAATAAAGCTTCCGCCCGCTCGAAATTTGTTCGATCGTCACACCGATATTGTCACCCTCGTGCGGGTCGTGGCGGTGCGGCGAGTAGGGCGGAGCCTTGCTTTTCAGTGCATGGGAATAGAATCTCAGGTCATCGATTCCCGGGATTTCGAATCCCTGGCCATCCAACGGAATCCCATGTTGATCGACTCCACAGTAGTCCCCGAGCATTTTCAATACCGGAAAGCCCGTGGTCAAGTCCTGTCTGACCATTTCGGTGCAATAAATATTCAAGGGCTTGTTGCTTTCGCGCAGCATCAGAAGCCCGGTCGTGTGGTCGATCTGGCTGTCGATCAGGATGACCGCGCGGATTCCGGTGTCGCGGATCCCGGTCTTCGGCTGAATCGCCGGGAAATTTTCAATCTGGGTGCGAATGTCCGGTGAGGCATTGAACAGGACCCAGTTGTTTGCATCGGTACTGACTGCGATCGAGGATTGGGTCCTGGCAACCGCGTTGATCCGGCCGTTGCGCAGACGGCTGCAATTTGAGCAGTTGCAGTTCCATTGAGGAAATCCGCCTCCGGCTCCGGATCCTAACACTCTGACTTTCATGGCGGGTACCGCAAGACAATGAATTAAAGCGCTGAATCAATACTCCGACAGCTTCATCCGACCAAGCAGCGATTTTCGCAGAGGATCTGCCCATAAATGAAAAGGGGCTCCATCCTTCGACGGAACCCCGTTTGATCCGGAATCGGTGCTCAGCGATTGTAGATATACATCGTGACTTCGAATCCGAAACGAAGATCTTTGTAGCTTGGTTTTTCCCATTGCATATTCCGAGTACCTCCTGCGGCAATTATTTATTCGTGTCGACAGCGCTTTTTGGTAAAGCTGGTCCGAAGTATACGATGCATACTCCCGGAAAGCAATATCCGATTTCGGTCTAACCCGGTTCCCCGGGGACCCGGGTTCAGGGCGCCTGCGAACAGGTCGGGCAACTTGGGTTTTTTGCCAACCGCAGGGTATTCCATTCCATGGTCAATGCATCGAGCAGTAACAGACGGCCGGCCAGGGGCTTGCCGACATTGCTGAGGATCTTAATCGCTTCGAGCGCCTGAATGCTGCCGACGACACCCGTCAAGGCAGCCACCACGCCGGTTCTGGCGCAGCTTTCGGAGAGCTCATCAAGTTCCGCGTAGAGGCAGTTATAGCAGGGATTGGCCGCATCGCGCAGGTCGAACACCGAGATTTGTCCTTCGAACCGGATGGTCGCCCCCGACACCAGCGGCGTTTTGGTCGCCACACATGCCCGGTTGACCGCGAAGCGGGTCGCGAAATTGTCGCTGCAATCGAGAACGACATCCGCAACGCCGACTTCATTAGCGAGTTCGCCCGAATCGAGTTGCTTGTCGCGCACTTCGATCCTGACACTCGGGTTCAGAGCTTCCAGGGTTTCGCGCGCCGATTCTACCTTCGGTTTATCGATATCGAAAGTGCTATGCATGATCTGCCGCTGCAGATTGGAAAGATCTACACGGTCGAAATCGCTGAGAACCAGAGTGCCGACACCGGCAGCCGCGAGATACATGGAGGCCGGAGATCCGAGCCCCCCCATGCCGATGATCAGACAGCGCGCGTCCAGTAGCTTCTGCTGCCCCTCGATATCGATTTCGGGCAGCATGATCTGACGGCTGTAACGGACTAATTGTTCATCATTCATGATGTCAATTTAACACCTGCATCGTGTGATTAAAATCGAATAATAGGTCTTGACACTTCGAAAAAGAAGGGTACTATTAGCACTCACTAGAGGCGAGTGCTAATAATTTAGGATAGCCATAGCAGTGCCGGACACCCGGAGGTGTTCGCAACTTACTGATCTGATTAGAAATCCATAGTAGGAGGAATTGATGAAGATACGTCCATTACACGACAGAGTGATTGTCAAACGGGTCGAAGAAGACCGCAAATCCGCGGGAGGCATCGTCATTCCGGATTCGGCGAAAGAAAAGCCAAGCCAAGGCGAAGTGATCGCAGTCGGCAACGGTAAAATTCTCGAGAATGGAGAAGTCCGTGCGCTGGATGTCAAGGTTGGCGATAGGGTACTGTTTGGTAAATACGCCGGCAACGAAGTCAAAGTGGAAGGCGAGGAATTGATCGTCATGCGCGAAGAAGACATCATGGGTGTCGTCGAGTAAATCCGATTCCCGTTACAGACTATTTACGAATATTTTTTTAGGAAACGATTATGGCAGCAAAAGAAGTTAGATTCAGTGACGACGCGCGTTCCAAGATGCTGAAAGGCGTGAATGTTCTCTCGAGCGCCGTCAGGGTGACACTCGGCCCGAAAGGCCGGAATGTGGTTCTCGAAAAAAGTTTCGGTGCGCCGACCATCACCAAGGACGGAGTTTCCGTGGCGAAGGAAATCGAATTTTCCGATAGATTCGAAAACATGGGGGCGCAGATGGTTAAAGAAGTCGCTTCCCATACCTCCGACGTGGCTGGCGACGGGACGACCACTGCGACCGTTCTGGCGCAGTCGATCCTGACCGAAGGCTTGAAAGCCGTCGCGGCCGGTATGAACCCGATGGATCTGAAACGCGGGATCGATCAGGCCGTGGAGAAGGTCGTCGATGCGATTGAAAGCCTCTCGGTTCCGTGCGCGGACAGCAACGCGATCGCGCAGGTCGGCACGATCTCCGCGAATTCCGACGAGTCGATCGGTAAGATCATTGCCGAAGCGATGGAAAAAGTCGGCAAGGAAGGCGTGATCACGGTTGAAGAAGGCTCCGGCCTCGAAAACGAATTGGATGTCGTGGAAGGGATGCAGTTCGACCGCGGTTATCTGTCTCCGTATTTCATCAACAACCAGGAAAGCATGAGCGTCGAACTCGACGATCCGTTGATCCTGCTTCATGACAAGAAGATCTCCAATATTCGCGATATGCTTCCGGTCCTGGAAAATGTTGCCAAAGCCGGCAAACCTTTGCTGATCGTCGCCGAAGACGTCGAAGGCGAGGCATTGGCTACCCTGGTCGTCAACAACATGCGCGGTATCGTGAAAGTCGCCGCAGTCAAGGCGCCCGGTTTCGGTGATCGTCGCAAAGCGATGCTGGAAGATATCGCAATCTTGTCCGGGGCCACCGTGATTTCCGAAGAAGTGGGTCTGTCTCTCGAAAAAGCCTCGCTGGATGATCTGGGTTTCGCCAAAAAAGTCCAGGTGGTCAAGGAAAATACCACGATTATCGATGGAGCCGGCCAGAGAGAGCGGATCGAGGGCCGCGTGAATCAGATTCGTGCTCAGATCGACGAAACGACTTCCGACTACGACAAGGAAAAACTGCAGGAACGTTTGGCCAAACTCGCTGGCGGTGTCGCGGTAATCAAGGTTGGCGCGGCGACTGAGGTCGAAATGAAGGAAAAGAAAGCGCGTGTCGAAGACGCACTGCATTCGACCCGCGCGGCGGTCGAAGAAGGTGTCGTACCGGGCGGTGGAGTCGCTCTGGTTCGTGGAATCAAGGCGATCGAAGGTCTGAAGGGCGCAAACCATGATCAGGATGTCGGTATCAATATCCTGCGCCGTGCTCTGGAAGAACCGCTACGCCAGATTGTCGCGAATTCCGGCGCCGAACCCTCGGTCATTTTGAATGAAGTGATGAAAGGCCCGAACAATTTCGGCTATAACGCGGCGACCGGCCAATATGGCGATATGGTTCAGATGGGTATTCTGGATCCCGCCAAGGTTGCGCGGACGGCGTTGCAAAATGCGGCGTCAGTAGCGGGTCTGATGATTACCACCGAAGCCATGGTCGCCGAAGAACCGAAGGAAGAAAAACATGCGCATGGTATGCACGGCGGAGACATGGGCGGAATGGGCGGCATGATGTAAGTCCGAACATTCGTTCCATGCAAAAAAGGAAACCCTGAATCAAGCCGGGGTTCCGTCCGTAAAGTCCCGCGGATTTCTCCCGCGGGACTTTTTTATTGGTGATTGAGATTTGCAGATGGTAAACTAATCACCATCTTTCGATGATGGTTTTCCTATTTTTAAGGTTCGATTACATCCCAGATTTATTCGTGAGTCGTTTCCTGCATTGATTCGATCGGCGAAAGGAAATGGATTGGGTAACTGTTGAATTCATCTCTATCGTGCTGCATTCCGGCATACAAGATGCTCCATTGTCAGCGCAATCCGCGCGTTTTCCCCAAGCATTGAAACAATATAGAATACGGTCTGAGATAGCCATTTATACGGTTTGTAAAATAGTTACCCGATGGTTGGAACCTGGCTGGGTAGGAGCCGGGGCAATTGCATTTTCCGCATGAGCGGGTGTTTTTCCGAGGATATTATGTCTAGTCAAGTGAGTTCTGGTGTAGTCAAATGGTTTAATGACGAAAAAGGTTTTGGCTTTATCGCACAGGAATCCGGCGCGGATCTGTTCGTACATTTTTCCGCGATCAACGGGAAAGGTCGTCGCAGTTTATCGGAAGGTCAGAAAGTGACATTCGAAATCGCCCAAGGCCAGAAAGGGCCACAGGCAGTCAACGTTACCCCCGCCTAAGTCCGAAATTCCAAGGCACCAGAGCCCGCTTTCCGGGTTCACGGAGAAGTGTGCTTGTCACAAATGACCCGTTGTTCGGAAACCGGGGTCGCTTATAACCTCGCGTTGGCCAGCGAGAATGTGGCTGTGCGTTTGAAATTTCGTAAGAAATTCGAATGCGTGCCGGTCATTGACAGTGCCGGTTGGCCACTCGTTCCTGGATTAGGTCGTCCGGTGATTCCTGCTGCAGGCTTCGGAAATGGGCCATCATTTCTTCATAACCGCAGCTAAGGGGCTGGAGCCCCTGCTTCGGGACGAACTGGACGGTTTTGGAATTCCCGATCTGCTTGAAGGAAAAGGCGGCGTTTCCTTCGCTGGCAGCCTCGAACAGGGGTACCGGGTATGCCTATGGTCGCGGATTGCGAACCGGGTTCTGCTGAAACTGGATTCCTTCCCGTGCACATCTCCTGAGAGTCTCTACGATGGCATCCGGAAAACAGACTGGCTGCGACACTTGGGGCCGGATTCGAGTTTCGCGGTCAGCTTCAGCGGTACCGCGCCGGAAATCCGAAACAGCCATTATGCTGCGCTCAAAGTAAAGGATGCGATTGTTGATCAATTTCGAGAGCATTGCGGACGACGCCCGAATGTTGCGACCGAAGAACCGGATCTCCGGATCAATGTTCATCTAAGTAAAAAGTCCGCGGTACTTTACCTCGATCTATCCGGCGACAGCCTGCATAAGCGAGGGTATAGGACTCGCGGTGGCCAAGCACCTTTGAAGGAAAACCTGGCAGCGGCGATCCTGATCCTGGCCGGATGGTCCGAAATTTGCCAGCGCGGGGGCGGTTTTCTGGATCCGATGTGCGGATCCGGAACCCTCCTGATCGAAGCTGCGATGATCGCAGGTGAAATTGCACCGGGCCTCAAGCGACGCTATTTCGGGTTTCTGGGCTGGAAAGGCCACGATGCGGAAATCTGGCAATCCTTGTATGAGGATGCCGCGAGGCGCAGTCGGGATTCCCGATCGAAAATTCCGCGAATCGCCGGATACGATATCGATCCCCGCGCGCTCAGGATTGCGTCCGAGAACATCCGCAACGCCGGTTTGCAGGATCTTATTCGAATTGAACGCCGGTCGATCGATGAAATTTCTGCTGCGCAAAACAGCCAGAACCCCGGATTGATCGCGGTAAATCCTCCTTATGGTGAGCGTATCGCAACGGATCAGGGATTGGAGCGGCTTTATTCCAGTTTTGGCGAGGTGCTGAAATCCCGCTTTACCGGTTGGCGGGTGGCCATGCTGATTGAAGACCGGGAACTCGGATTTCGGATCGGAATCCGATCGCGTCGGCCATATACGCTATTCAATGGCGCGATTGAATGCAAGCTGCTTACCCTAAACGTGGATCCGGAGCGGTTTTTCGTGCCGAAAATTCAGGCTTGAAAAAGATTGCCTGGCCGGGTTCAATATTGTCGATATCAGTCGCCGGACCCTGCCACCTGGTTTTGAGCGAAGTCCCGGGATGCACCGGTGCCGGGAGATTCGCCGGGCTTGACGGCGGGTTCGGCGGGAAGGTTTCGGTCATTTTACATCGGATAGCCGTCTGAGAACTGCTTCCGCTTTGCCTTCCGAATCGCAATGCCCACAGGGTTGTAGAGAAAACCCCGCAGCGTAGTTACAATGAAGAAATGTGTTCACATTCTGGTGAGGGGCCGCGTCCAGGGCGTTTATTTCAGGGCATCTGCCAGAGACCGCGCGTTGGAACTCGGCCTGCGTGGAATTGTACGCAATCTTCGGGACGGACGAGTCGAAATCCTGGCCATGGGCTCGGAATCGTCGCTGGAACGATTCCTGGAATGGTGTTGGCACGGACCCGCCTCCGCCCGCGTCGATGATCTAGAAATCGAGGAATGGACGGCTGATTGTGACTATGAGGATTTTACGATCGCACACTAATGTATCACTTCATTTAATGTGCTACCGCACCATTTTCCCTTCATTCGACCATCCGCAGCCGGGCCTTTCCCTGCTCGCGCGAAGCAATTGTCTTCACAAACGATATTGCCAATGCCAATTGATTGCTTATAGAATGAGGCCCGAGACGGGAATACGAAGCGGCGGTTTATCCGCCGCCGACCAGGGACCACGAACGATGAAGGATGCGAAATGACTCCCGGAGAATCTTTACTTATAAATTTGAACAACAACGGAGAACCTTACATGTTAAATAGAAAAAGTCTCTTGACCGCGATTCTGATAGTCCTTTTCAGTGTCTTCGGCACCGCGTTTGCCTTGGAGGGCGAATACACGACGCCTAGCGAAGAAGACAATAAAAAGCTGCTGGACTCCGGAATCGAGCATGCTGAGGCAGCGCTTGCGGCTCTCAAAGCGGGAGATGCCAAAGCGGGTGCTGAGCACGCCGGTCAGGCGACCAAGCTCTTGGCTGAAATCAATAGTGAGACTTGGGCTGGCCCGCTTGAAGGCGCAAAATCCAAAGTCCGGGTAAGCGGAGTCAAAGCGAAAAAAGGCGACGTGGCCAAGGCAACCGAAATGTTGGAACAAGCCATCCCGACCCTGAAAGGCTTATATACCCACAGCAACAAAACTCATGATTCTGCGTTCTAGGCAACCTGAATCGCGAGCCTGGATCATTAACCCCGTACTTCGCCGGTCATTCCGGCGAAGCGCGATTTGGCAACCGAAGCGGTTGTGCGTTTCGGTGTTCCCCCTAAATCAAGCCCGCCACCACGTCAAGGCATAGAGCCAATAGAATTCAGGGTGGCGCCCGTGTCGTTTGGCGCTTCGAAATGGATTGTCGTCGGCGTGCTTTTGAGAACGCCCGATTAATCGGAGTTTCATTTTGACCGATATCCCAGCCATCTTGGCATTTTCCGGGAGTACCCGCCGGGGTTCATTCAACGATTTGTTGGTCAGGGTCGCGGCCCGCGCGGCGGAACAGCGCGGTGTCGCGGTCAATGTGATCCGGCTGCGTGAATTTCCGATGCCCTTGTATGATGCGGACTTGGAAGCCGAGCACGGGTTGCCGGATGCAGCACGCAAGTTCAAGCGGTTAATGTTATCCCATCAGGGTTTTCTGGTGGCGAGCCCTGAGTACAACAGTTCGATCAGCGCGGTTTTGAAGAATGCGATTGACTGGGCGTCGCGACGGGAGGATGCGGAGGCGCCGCTCGCATGTTTCAAATCCAAGGTGGTTGGATTGCTGAGTGCCTCGCCCGGAGCACTTGGCGGTTTGCGCGGATTGGTGCATATCCGGGCGATTTTCGGCAATCTGGGTTGTCTTGTCATCCCGGAACAAATGGCGGTATCCGCGGCCCACCTGGCCTTTGACGATCAGGGGCGGCTTAAAGACGATGACATCCGCGAACGCGTGGAGGCTGTCGGAGCCGCTGTTGCGACTCTACTCAAGCGACTGTATTCGCAAGATTGATCCGCCGCTTGAGATCGGCCTGCTCCTTGGTACCGCAGGCTCCTGCATCCGGCTATTTGATTCTGAGCCGGGCCCGGCCCGGGGTTCACGGCGTATGGACGAAAAAAATTCCCTTAGCCTCAGTCCGGCCGGAGTTTCATAGGAAAACTTTGAGCGATTCACCTCTTCTCCCGATGTGTTTTGATTGTTGAATCCGCGCGACTCGACGGATTGTCTATAATTAAAAAAAATGGCTAGTGCGCGATTCAATAATAACAACGTGGTCGAATATATTTTGCATTTGTCTCACATGGAGGAGGCCGCCAGGGACTTTTGTCTGCTCATCGAGCATCTCGATCTATACAAGGACGAGCAATGGCTCGCCGACGTTGCGCGAATTCTCCCGCGTATTCAGTGCTGCATGACCAATTTGGATGATCCGGACATTGAGTTCAGCTTCTTTTCTTTGCCCGACCTTGAAGAGCGTTTCGAATTATATTGCCGCTTGAAGGACCGTTTGGGGGTACACGACAGTTACTGGCTTGAATACGACACCAGCTCGTCTAACCAGGAAATGACCGGCAGTCTTGCGAGTGATCTTTCCGACATTTATTTCGAACTCAAGCGTGGCCTGAATCTGTTGAATTCGGGCGATGCGAGTAAATTGGACCTTTTAAGGTTATGGCAGACCGGCTATATATTGCACTGGGGCGAACCGCTCGTGAACGCCCAAAAGCATCTGTTTTCGTTAAGAATAGGCCATCGCTACGAGTTGAGATAGTCGGATGGGATATCGGGTCTGGATAGCGGTCCATTTCGATCTTCTTTTTTTACTCTTCGGGATGTCAAGCGCTTAATCGGCTTTGAGTCGAACAGTCGCTGTGCCGCTCCCGTATCCAAGGCGGCAATTTGCGTCTTTTCAAGGATTTGGTTACACTCTCGCCGAGTGGGAGCCAGAAACGTGCATCAAAATCAACCAAATATGGATTTCACCCAGGCGCTGAAACTGGTTGGAGTGCACGATTTGATCGCGAGCTGGGCAACGAATCGGTGTTTAGTAATCCTCCTGGTCTTCCTGTCCGCTTGTGCCGTTGACAAGCCGGTCAGGCAGGGTGGTCATGTTCATCCGTTTCCAGGCGGCACCGCAGCGTTTCAGCAAACCGCAAACCCGTATCGGAATCTTGTCCTGCAGGAAGCGAGGGCCCAACTCGGGAAACCGTATCGCCGGGGCGGTGGATCGCCGGGCAA
>JAKEEL010000070.1 GCA_022616595.1 Methylococcaceae bacterium | reverse complement strand
TTTTCCTGCCAGGAAAAACAGGTAATTTTTGTTCGATTAAAACATTACCTTTTATGCTCATGACCCGCAAGAATTTTTCCAGACGGCACAGGGTTCGGCCATCCAATCAAAGGATGCGCTGCGTGCCTCGGTACATCCCCCCGAGGTACTTGCACAGCAACGTGTGTTCAATTAAACCAGCTGTTCTTCCACGCAGGCGCGAGGCTTATTTCCAACATTTTCGAGGGTTCTCATCATCGCGGCAACCGCCCTGTCCATGGCCGGGATTTTTTGATCTTCAATCAAGATTGCGCTGCCGTTACGCATCTGTTGCGCAAGTTCGTCCAAGGACTTTTCGGCGAACTTGGCTCCCTTCGTATTGACGAAAATATAACGAGCGGTTACCGGGCTCTTCCAGGACAATTTCGCTTTGGCGGTCTCGCCTTGTTCATCCTTGAATGACAACCATTGTCCGACCTCGATCGTTCGGGCGCGCTTGGAATATTCATCCTCCCTATCGTTTTCCGGTTTTTCCGGTCCCGATTCGGCCGCTGCGATTTTTTCCTGATCGGTCGGTCCGGAATCGCGTTCGATTCCCTTTTCCAGATCGCTGAACAGCGAATCGTCAACTTTGGACATTCCCGCGATCAGCGCATCGATTTGTGCCGCGAGACTCCGGTCCGATTTCGATACCATCGTGTCGGGCGGTTCGGTCTTGGACTTGACGGAGAAAAGCGGGGAGGATTTTTCATTTGCCGCCACCGCTTCCGCATCGCCGCGCGATTCATTCAGTGCCCGCATTTGACAGGTTTCCAGGTGCTTGAAAAAAACCGACGTTTTATGAGGATCAAACGAGATATTTTCCAACCCGATACAAATGTCCTTTAACAACTGAGGAATTTCCTGCAGGATTTTTCTTTTCGCCTCGATGTCGTCCACCGGGGTGATCGTCCAGATCAAGCGGGTCACGACCCCCAGCGCGCCTTCCCATTCGGTGATCGATTTTTCTTTACGCAGATAGGCCAACAGCATGACATGCTTCCACGCGTCGTTCAAAAAGGATCGGAGAAACACCGGAAGCTCCTTTCCTTGAATACAACGAATCAGCGCATATCCGATTTTACTCTTGGCGATTTCGAGCTGCTCCTTGCTTTCGATCACTTGACGGGTTCGGTCCTCGATGAGCCGAGTCCTTTGCCGGTCTTTTTCCAGAAACACATTCAGTCGTTCAAGCGCTTGTGAAAAGATATCGATCTGGTGATCGAATGTGGTCAGCACCGCATCCACGATCGATGCGAGTTCGGCAACCAAGGGACTGCGGACCACGCTTTTTGCATCGAGCCTGGAACCAGCTTTGGCCATCTTATTCAACAATTCCCGTGCCGGATGGGATCGTCTCGAAAAAAAACCTTTTTCCAGAATCGCAACCTTGATGACCGGGATTTGCAGGCGTCCGATCAACGCCTTGACAGCATCGGGAAGATGTTCATCGTCGAGGATGAAATCGAATATCATGCCGACCATGTCGATAATATCTTCGTCCGGGGCGGCCAGAGGCCGCTCCTCGTTTCCCGGTACAAGCGACCTTAATTCATTGCTCAGGTACAATTTCAATCCGCGACTTGGATGAATACCCGGCTCGATCTGATCAACCTGCAACCTGGTTAGCACGTTCAATACGTCATCGGTTTGATGGACAGGATTCCCGGGCTGCCCGACGATTCCAGTCCCACTGAATGCCGAGAATCCATTCCGGACCCTCCATGCATCCAGCATCGATTGAAGTTTCTGAAATGCCTGGAATTCTGCCTGTGAATCGATTCCATGAGCGATTTCGTCATCGACTACAACGACACTTGAATTCGCTTCGGCGAAAGCGTTATTGGTCGGCCGTGCGGAAACGGCTGCGGCCTGCGGGAGTCGAAAATTCCGGGTGAGTTTCGGCAGAATTTGTTCCTTGACCAATGCCGCGTTGATTTCTTTGTAGACGATATCGAGCCTCGACGAAGCAAACTTGTCGTAGAACTTGTAGATTAACAGTTTGATCTCAAGATCCAGCAGAAGAGGCTTGATCACTTGTGCAAAACAGTGACAGATCCGATAAGGACCGACCGGGTTAAGTTCGCCGCAAATCTCCATTTGACCGAGCAACGCGGCAAATCGCCGGTTGAGGCCGTACAACTCCGCGTGCAGTCGCTGATTCATTTTATCGATCATGGTCGTGACGGCAAGGTCTTCTTCCAGCACGTCGTATTCGATCAACGAAAAATTATCCTCGTCGTATTCGGCCGGACTTGTTTGCGCGGCGGCATCACGGCATCCGTTCCAAAATTCGTCAAACTGTTTCAGCACGATTTCCTGCAAATTATTTTCGATCCCGCCCCTATCCTTGCGGATAAAGCGCATCGCCTCGAAATATACCGTCTGCAAGGCGCTGTTCTCCGCCTTATCCGACAAAGAAAACAACTCATCGTCCAGATGGTTGAAAAACTCGTGGTGGATAACGAGCAAATGTTTGGAATAAATGCTCCTACATTCAGAACGGATATGATCTCTCATCGCACCCTGTTTTCCCGCGCAATAAATGGGCTGCCCAACTTGTACGGCAATCTATTTGGATTCGGCTGAAGCATATTGAGGTACCCGGAATTACCTGGTAAATTCTCGGCAATGACTACCCGCCCCTTTCCGGTCACGCCGGTTGGATTCCAGGAAACCAAGGGACAGGATTCAGTCACTACCGCACCAGGAATCAGGTTGATCGATTCAAGCCTAATGGCGATCCGCGAAACCAATCGTGACGGCTGTCACAAACTTTAAAGAAGCATTGAGCACCCATGCGCCCGGGGCTGAGATTCAGCGTTCCACGATGATCCGATTCAAAATTGAAAATCATTGGCTCGAATCCGCTCGGAAAGTCCCTTCCGAGAATTGTGATGACAGACCGGCCGGCACCGATATCAGCCTGATCGTAATCCACTGCATCAGTCTGCCGCCCGGAGAATTCGGCGGCGAGGCGATCGACCAACTGTTTCAGAATCGATTGAATCCGGGACGACATCCCTATTTTGCATCCATCTATCAACTCAAAGTATCCGCGCACATCCTGATTCGGCGCAGTGGAGAGATCACCCAATACGTGCCTTTCGATCGGCGCGCCTGGCATGCCGGAAAATCCTGCTATGAAGGACGTTCGAATTGCAATGATTTTTCGATCGGCATCGAACTCGAGGGAACCGACGATTCGCGTTTTACCGATTCGCAGTATTCACGGTCGGGCAGCCTGATCGTGAGCCTGATCGATCATTACCCCGCGCTATCCCGGAGCCGAATTGCAGGGCACAGCGACATCGCTCCGGGAAGAAAAACCGACCCGGGCATTCATTTCGACTGGAAAAGGCTATTCAGGCTCATCAATTAGAATGGAAGCCTCCGACGGCCCGGCATTACCGCAAAATGTGGCGGGTCTCGTCAATCCGATCAGGGATTCGATCCCATCGTCGATGCGATCAAGCGACATTTCACATTGAATTCAACGAGTGTCCTTCATAAATTTCATTTACAACCCTGGCAACTCCGGTTTGCCAGGGAGGTAAAACCAAACCGAAGGTGTTTTGCAGCTTGCTGACATCCAGGCGGGAATTCAACGGCCGCTTGGCTGGAGTCGGGTATTCGGACGCGGCGATCGGTTCGATGCCTCCGGAATTCACTTTGAAACGGACTCCAGATTTACTTGCGGTCTCCAACACGAAGCGAGCATAACCGTACCAGGATACTTCACCTGTGGCGGTCAAATGGTAAAGGCCGCCTGTTTCAGGACGGAGCATGGCCGCGCGGATTGCATGTGCCGTGACGTCGGCCAGTAATTCCGCACCGGTCGGCGCACCCACCTGATCGTCGATGATCGTCAGACGATCCCGTTCTTGCGCCAGGCGCAGAATGGTCCTGATGAAATTGCCGCCGCGTGCGGCAAACACCCAGGATGTGCGGAATATCAGGTGGCGGCAGCCTGATGACTGGATTGCCTGGTCGCCGGCGAGTTTGGACCGGCCGTATACGCTTAAAGGACCGGTCGGGTCGGATTCCCGCCAAGGCTCGTGACCGATGCCATCAAATACATAGTCGGTCGAGTAATGCACAAGCCAGGCTCCGCAACGCGCGGCTTCGCCCGCCAGGACTTCGGGTGCCACGGCGTTGATCGCATAGGCGCGATCCGGCTCCCGTTCGGCTTTGTCCACTGCGGTATAAGCCGCGGCATTGACAATGACCACCGGCTTGATCGCGCGAACCAAGTCTCGGATTCCGTCCGGATTGGTAAAATCACATTCGTCGAAATCCACGGCAATCAGTTCGCCCAAGGGAGTCAAGGCCCGTTGCAGTTCCCACCCGACTTGCCCGTTTTTGCCGAACAGTAAACTCTTCATGCGATGTATTGTCTCGCGATCCAGTCGCGATATGCGCCGCTAGTTACGTTTTTAACCCACTGCTGATGATCCAGATACCAGCGCACGGTTTTGTGGATGCCTGTCTCGAAGGACTCCTGTGGTTTCCAACCCAGTTCGCGTTCCAATTTGCCCGCATCGATGGCATAGCGGCGATCATGGCCCGGGCGATCCTTGACGAAGGAAATCTGTTCGGCATAGGACTTGGCGTCCTTGCGGGGCCGCAGTTCGTCCAGAATGGCACACACGCCGTGCACGACCTCCAGATTGGGTTTCTCATTCCATCCGCCGACATTGTACGTTTCGCCAAGCCTGCCCGCGTCGAGCACCCGGCGGATTGCGCTGCAATGATCCGTCACGTACAGCCAGTCGCGAATCTGCCGGCCGTCGCCATAAATCGGAAGCGGCTTGCCGGAAAGCGCGTTGTGGATCACCAGCGGAATCAGTTTCTCTGGAAATTGGTAGGGTCCGTAATTGTTGGAACAGTTGGTGGTCAAAACCGGTATCCCATAGGTCTGATGATAGGCCCGGACCAGATGATCGGAGGCCGCTTTTGACGCTGAATAGGGGCTGTTCGGCTCGTAGCGGCTGGTTTCGTTAAAAGGTGCGGCCGCGGGATCCAGGGAACCGTACACTTCGTCGGTCGAGACATGCAGGAAACGAAATTTCTGCCTTTCGGTGGTACCAAGCTTCACCCAATAGGCTCTTACGGCTTCCAGCAAATTGAATGCGCCCACGACGTTTGTTTGGATGAACTCACCCGGCCCGTGAATCGAGCGGTCGACATGGGATTCCGCGGCGAAATTGAGGACGGCACGCACCTCATGCGCTTCCAGCAAACCGAGTACGCGATCGAAATCAACGATGTCGCCTTGCACGAAGACGTGCCGCGGATCACCCTTGAGCGATGCAAGATTTTCGAGGTTCCCGGCATAGGTAAGCGCATCCAGATTGATCACCGGCTCATCCGACAAGCCCAGCCAGTCAAGCACGAAATTGCTGCCGATGAAGCCGGCGCCGCCGGTAACCAGGATGCTCATAAACTGCGGTCTCCGTATTCCACTGCGTCCGGGATCTTTCCCGAAGCCGGTTCTTGCGCGGAAAGGGTTTTATCCCATGATTTCAAAAAGCCTGCAGGCACTGTGTGCTCCTTGAAAAGCGGATCATTGTACAATCAATTTTGCGCCGCACAACTTTCATTTGAAGCCTCCGAACAGCGATTCTTTCTCGATTCAGGCCGCAGGATAATCGGGCATGATTCATGACGAGCACGCCCGGCCACAGCGTTATTCAGGCCGACCGCGCCGAATCGAAAATGCGATACGAAGCGACAAACCAAATAAAAGACACGGCATCCAGACCCACAACAGTTCCGACTCCAACACGTCGAGACCACGCTGGGACATGAAACTGGAAAGATCGAGGGGAGAGACCTCGATCATCTGAACCGGCGCGAAATATCGCTCCGCCGAGACAGGCCAAAACAGTGCGATGCCCAATCCGCCATTCGTGAAGGAATCCAAAATGCCGTGAGAGGCGGCTGACACGAACAGATAGGCAACTGCGAACCGGCGACGTCTTTCAAGGGAGCCCAGAACGAAAGTACCGACAAGAGCGATCCCGAACGCGAACAGCAGCGAATGACTGAAACCGCGGTGACCGAATTCCCCCGCATAGGGTATCCCCAGCCGGAACGCGATGACATCCAGGTCGGGAACGATCGAGGCGGCGACACCGGCCAGCAGCAGCCGTGGCGAAATGATTTCGCGCCCCAGCCCGATTCCGATCGCAAGCGGCACGGCGGGATGAGTCAGTATGGTTGGCATCCTAAAGGTATTTCCCGGACTGGAAGTAGAAACTTTATCACAAATTTCATGTGGGCGAGGCCCGCGGTCCGGGGAAAGGATCGATCGGGACCCGGCGCCGCATTTGTCTGGATCGCGGAGAAAATGCATAATGCAAACCTATCATCCGATGGCCGGCGTAGACCTGCTTGCTTTCATTCAGCCTTCGAGAAGATGTCATCTACTGACCTGACGCGATCCGAACCATGCTCAAATCTATAATCTGGATATTCGTGGGATGCCTCGGCGCTGCGGCGGTCGGCAGCATCGCGCTCAATCGTGGTGAATCCATCAACGCGTTGTGGTTCGTCAGTGCCGCCGTGTGCGTCTACGCGATCGCCTATCGCTTTTATGCGGCTTGGGTCGCCGCGAAAGTGCTCGCGCTCGATGCGAGCCGCGCGACGCCGGCCGAAAGGCTCGATAACGGTCGCGACTTCGTGCCGACCAACCGATGGATCGTGTTCGGCCATCATTTTGCGGCGATCGCGGGGCCGGGGCCCTTGGTGGGACCGACGCTCGCGGCGCAATTCGGCTATCTGCCGGGCACGCTGTGGATATTGATCGGCGCGGTACTGGGGGGATGCGTACAGGATATGGTCACGTTGTTTTTGTCGACCCGGCGCGACGCGAGAAGCCTCGGACAAATGGCGCGCGAGGAGCTGGGCGCTTTGGGCGGCAGCGCGGCGTTGATCGGCACCTTCGCGATCATGATCATTCTGATCGCGGTACTGGGCCTCGTGGTCGTCAACGCGATGAAACACAGTCCTTGGGCAACGTCCACGGTGGCCGCGACGATTCCGATCGCGATGCTAGTCGGAGTTTATATGCGCAGTTTCCGCCCCGGCCAGGTGCTGGAGGCATCGGTGTTGGGTGTGTGCCTGCTGCTCGTGTCGGTATTCGCCGGCGGCTGGGTCGACCATAGCGAGACTTTGCGCGGCCTGTTCGATCATGAGGGCCTGCCGCTCGCCTTTGGAGTGATCGTTTACGGCTTCGCGGCCGCTGTATTACCGGTTTGGCTGCTGCTCGCGCCGCGCGATTACCTGTCGACTTTCGTGAAGCTCGGCACCATTTTCCTGTTGGCCATCGCAATCGTGATTCTGAGGCCCGAAGTGAAGATGCCCGCTCTCACGCCGTTCATCGACGGTACCGGACCCATTTTCGGAGGCAAACTATTTCCGTTCGTGTTCATTACCATCGCCTGCGGCGCGATTTCGGGGTTTCATTCACTGATCGCATCGGGCACCACGCCAAAGCTTTTGACCAACGAACGCGATATCCACATGATCGGATACGGCGGCATGTTGCTTGAATCGTTCGTGGCGATCATGGCCATGGTCGCGGCGACCGTGCTCGAACCCGGCGTGTATTTCGCGATCAACAGTCCTCCCGGGACCGTGGGCCTTGATGCGCCGGCGGCCGTTGCCAAAATTTCATCCTGGGGCTTTCCGGTCAGCGTGGAACAAATGCAGTCCTTGGCCGCGCAAATGGGCGAAGCCACCCTGTTTGCGCGAACCGGGGGCGCCCCCTCTCTCGCGGTCGGTATGGCCAGCATTTTCGGCAGCGCGTTCGGGGATGGGCTTCTGGCCCTTTGGTATCACTTCGCGATCATGTTCGAGGCGATCTTCATCCTGACCACGCTCGACGCCGGCACGCGCGTCGGACGTTTCATGCTCCAGGACATGCTCGGCAATGTCTGGCGCAAATTGGGACAAACCTCCTGGATGCCCTCGGTTATCTTATCGAGTGCCCTGGTCGTTGCGGGCTGGGGATATTTCCTTTATATCGGCGTGATCGACCCGAACGGCGGCGTCAATATCCTGTGGCCGCTGTTCGGCATCGCGAACCAAATGCTCGCCGCGATCGCGCTCAGCGTGGCATCGGGCATTCTGATCAAAAGCGGCAAGCTGCGGTACGCGTGGGTGACCGGTCTGCCGCTGGTCTGGCTCGTAACGATCACCAGCACCGCGGCCTGGCAGAAAATCACGAGCGCGGATATACGCATCGGATTCTACGCGGCCGCCGAGGATCTGAGCGGCAAGCTCGCTTCCGGCTTCCTCGCGCCCGAAAAGGCCGAGATCGCGCCCCAATTGATCTTCAATCTGCATCTCGATGCCTGGTTGACGTTGCTTTTCGTGGGGCTCCTGTGGCTGATCGTTCTCGACATGCTTCGGGTAAGCTACCGGCATCTGGCCGGTAAATCCGTGCCGCCGATTTGCGAAGTGCCGCACGCCCCGAGCCGTCTCGTGGAAAGCTGAGTCAGAGACTGATGCCCGGTCGATTAAATTTCTTGTGGCAATGGCTGCGCCGGGTGAGTGGTGACGATGCCTACGAGCGATATATCGAGTACCACGCCCGCTGCCATACGAACGATGCAAGCCTCCCGGACTGCAGTCCGCTGAGCAAGGCAGAATTCTTCAAACAGCGGCAGGAAGAAAAATGGAACGGAGTCAAGCGCTGCTGTTGATTCGGCACCAATCGGCCGGAACTTGGTTGCCAAGGAAATTTCCGATCTGCGCATTGCATTTTATGGGTCAACAGGCTTCGTGCCGTTCGAAGCATGTGCCCGGACCAATGCATCCAGGCGTTTTTCCAGCTCGATCAATTTTCGGTAGGACCGAATATTCACCTCATAATCCAATTCCGCGCGCTTCTCCGAATAAGCCTGCTGGCGGTTCTGGCTGATCAGCAGGAATCCGGTCATCAGGATCGCCTCGATGGCCAGGATGAAGCTCAGCAGCGCGAAGGGATATGCATCGAATCCGCTGAGGAACGCGACCAGTCCGGAATTGGCCAGAACCCATATTACGAACCAGACCAGATGGAAGGTCACGAAATGGGGCCTGCCGGCGAAGCCCGTAACGCGGTCCGCCAGGTGTTCGATCCATCCGCGCCTTGCTTCCAATTCTTCCAGTACATAGTCGAATTCGCCCAAGGCCTTGTGGCAGGCGTGACTGGCGCAGAAGATTGCATCCGCCGGGTTTTCGCCACCGCAAGCGGGACAGACGATGGTCGCGCCGGCATCCGCCGGGCTTGGAATTTCGCAAACGGGGATATCGTTCATGAGTTTGTCTTCGAGCGATCAAGGATTCGGAATCGACTGCGGGAACTCGATGAAACACCTTGCTCGGATCCGAATCTACCGAATGGCCATTGATTTTTCCACCGAGAGACTACCCTATGGAAAAACCATCGGCAAGCGTTCGACCAGTTCCTGCAGGTAAATCAATACTTGGCGTCCATTTTTAAACCCGCCGAGTTGTTCCGGCTCCGGACAATGTTCAGGATCCAGCAGCATCCAACGCTGCAACAGCGATTCGAGTTGCCGGGTCTGCTGCAGCGAAAAACGCCAGCTTCGGATAAAGCGTTCGAGGCGTTCGGATTGCCGTTCTTCAGGAGCGGCAACCAGTTTTTGTTGCTGTCCGAGTAAAAGTTCGATCAAACCGATTCGTTGCCCGATCAGAGCGGCCACAGGTTCGGCTTGCAAGGAATCCACGGCAGAGGATCGATTGTCGGAGACGACCTTGAAACACTGTACGCGTTCCGAGCTCGAAAAACGCGATGCGGTCGCGTAAAATCCGGATGCCTCCATATCGTAAAGCGCCTGTTCGAGGTATGCCGTTTCCGGACGCGATCCGGTAATCAAGGACTCGGTAGGACAGGGAGGCCTTGCGATCAAGGGCGGATACCAACTTCCGCCACAATCCCGGTCGGTGATCTTATGCGCGAGGCAGGCCTCACCGAGCCGGAAATCCGGATGGCCGGCCACCCCGACATTCAACCAGGAAGCCGTTTTCGGCTTGCCGAAAACCACGTGGGTGTAGGCCACTCCGGCCGCCATCGCGGTTTTGCCGATCCCGGTCACGGTCAACGTAATCGAATCGTTCCGGTAGATCGGAAAAGCCCGCTCGTCCATCAGACGGGACAGGCGATAATGCTCGACCAAAGGCATCGCTTCACAGGCCAACGCGACCATGAAGTGAACGAACGCTTCGCGGGCCATCGGTCTATTTGCACGATCCGTAGCGTGTACAGAGCATTTCATATTTCCGAACGTCTTCGCTGCGGTTCCTCTTCTGCGCACCCTGGCTGAAAATCCGCGCCTTTTGAACGAGCATCTCGCTCGCCGCCCGATGATCCGCCGGATTCAGATGCCCGGCCGCGATAATTTTCTCCAAGGCCCGGATTCTGAATCGATCCATTCCCCAGTAGCGCGCCGACAGCTGATCCGCATGGCCGCCGGTTTTGATGATCAAAGGACGATCGATATACAAAACCGGATAGCGCGAGGTAATCCGCAACCAGAGATCGTAGTCCTCGCAGGCGGCCAAGCTTTCATCGAATAACCCGACCGAATCCAACACACTACGGTGGAGCACGGCAGCGGATGGGGAAATTGCGCAAATCGGCAAACAATGGGCGAAAATCCAGCCGCCCCTCTTGCGGTGTTTTTTCATCGGATTCACCCGGACTCCGCTGCGAATCCAGATTTCATCGCAGTGGCAGATCTTGTATTCCGGATGCAGCGCCAATTCTTTCAGCTGGATATCCAGTTTCCCCGGCAACCATGCGTCGTCCGAATCGAGAAACGCGATCCATGCGCCGCACGAGGCTGCAATTCCGAGATTACGGGCACTGCTCACGCCCCGATTTTCCTGAAACAAGACTTTCACGGCCGGGAAATCGCACCCGATCCGGTTCCGGGTTCCGTCGGTCGATCCGTCATCGACGACGATAATCTCATCGGCCGGCCGCGTCTGGCGCAGAACGGACTCCAATGCACGACGCAATTCGACCACGCGGTTGAATGTGGGAATCACGACCGAGATCCTTTCGTTTTTTACCGGGCCAAGCATAATGATCTGATAATCAGCAAATTAAGATCCAAACGCATTCAGGCGTTGTCGTTCACAACAAATTCTTCTAAAGTATATTCCTTTCACTGTCGCTGGAAACTGATTAACCATGCCGAAACAAGAACAAACCGGATCGGAACGCCGGCAACAAACCCGGGCAATGATCCAGGAACTTCTTAAGGAACGCCAGCAAGTTTGGTCGCTTTACTGTACCGTTGCCGGTCTCGAACCTTTTACGCTGGACAAACCGCTTGATACCCTGGTCCAGGAATTCTGTCAGGTTCTGGTCGACTATATTTCGCTGGGTCACTTCGGAATCTATCAACGCATCACCGATGGTAACGAACGCCGCAGCAAGGTCATTGAAAAGGCGGAAGAGATTTATCCACGCATCGCGCGAGCGACCGATACTGCGATCCAATTCAATGATAAATATAAGAAATTATCCGGCGACGCGGTACTGTCCTCGTTATCGGTCGATCTGTCGGCGCTTGGGGAGGAACTCGCGATGCGTATTGAACTCGAGGACCAACTAATCGAGACCATGGTCGCCTGACCGGGTAATTCCAAGAACCGTTTCCGCACCCTGTATCGGTG
>JAKEEL010000069.1 GCA_022616595.1 Methylococcaceae bacterium | reverse complement strand
TGGCTGTCGAAGGCGCTCGGATCCGGTGTCAGCATTGCCTGCGATGCACCGATCAATCCCCAGAAATAGGTCACCTCGAACAGCAGCGGCATCCTGAAAAACACCAACAGGACCGAAAAAATCGACGCCAGATGGCAGAATTGCAAGGGTAGATCGGCCAATATCGTCAGTTCTCGTATCGATATACGGTTCAGGTAATCCACTGCTTCCTGCACGACGGTAATCCATGCGAGCCCGATCGCCGTAATGTTCCGGCCCCGTAAATTCAGGCAGCGCAGCCCGATCAACGGCACGATCACCCACAGCACCGACCAGGCAGCCAGATAAGCCAGATGCACGGGGGAAAACAGACTGAAATCCGGAAATGCCAAGCAATGATCTCCGTTCGTTTCTATACGGATGGCTTTCGATCGACAGGCGAATAATCTTTCAAGCTTTGGTATGCTAACCAATCTATTTTCCATGAATTCTTCATCGGTTTCACGCTTATGCCCACGAACGCTCAATTCGAACCGCAGATCACAGAAGAATCGATCTCGCAACGGGTATCCGAGGGAACCGGGCGGACCATCGAACAACTATTCGATCTGCTCATCGATGTGATCCGAATCAGACAACCTGAAATCGAGCCGGTGCTGCGCGGTGAAGCCACGGTTCCGGTAGGAAAGCGTTTGCTGTTGATGCGCTCCCTCCAGGCTCAGGGGATTTGGTTTCAACTTTTGAACATCGCCGAGGAAAATTCCGGGATGAGGCGGCGCAGAACGATCGAAACCGAATTGGGGCCGGACCGTGTCGGCAACAGTTTCGCGAACATCATCCGCGGATTGAAAGAGGCCGGTGTCCAAGCATCGGAAATCCAGTCCTTTTTCGATTCCGCCAAGCTTCGCCCGGTGATTACCGCGCATCCGACCGAGGCGAAACGGGTCACGGTATTGGAAATCCACCGGCGGATTTATCTATTGCTGATGGATCTCGAATCTCCGAGGTGGACCGAGCGCGAACGCACCAACCTGATCAACAAGCTCCGAAACGAGATCGACCTGTTATGGCTGACCGGGGAACTTCGGCTCGAAAAACCCACGGTGTCCCAGGAAGTCAGTTGGGGGCTGCATTTCTTTCGCGAGTCTTTGTTCGAACGCCTGCCCGAATTGATCGAAAAACTCGAGTGGGCACTGAAAAGCTATTATCCCGGCCAAAATTTCACCATCCCTCCGTTTTTCCAGTTCGGCTCCTGGATCGGCGGTGACCGGGACGGAAATCCCTTCGTAACCAATGAGGTGACCCGGAATACCCTGTTCGCCCATCGAAGGGTCTGTCTCGAGCGTTATCAACTTCAGTTGGAGGAACTGCGCAATCATCTCAGTATCGGCCGGCACTCGTTCGAGATTCCGGATGCCTTCCAAGCGCGTTTGTCGGAAATGATCCGAAATTCAACGCATCATGGCACGGCTGCGGAACGCAACCCGGGTGAAACATTCCGCCAGTATTGTGTGTGCATGCTCGAGAAGCTCGATACGGCTCTGACTGCTACGGAGAGACAGGAAACGCCCGGCGAAAATCTTCCGGCCTATCGATCGGCCGACGAATTGATCGACGATCTATATTTTCTTGAAAATACTCTGATCCAATGCCATTGTGAATCCCTCGCGGCAACCCTTGTCCAACCGCTGCGCCGCGAGGTGGAAACTTTCCGCTTTCGGACTTCCAGTCTGGATTTACGGCAAAATACCACGGTCACGAGCGCGACCCTGCAGGCGATCTGGGCGCAGCTTACCGGGAGGGATCTCTCCCAATGCCCGGACAAATTCTCGGAAGAATGGATCCACTGGATTGATTCCGAACTGGATAATCCGGCCGTTGAAGGAATCGAACCGAGCGGCCTGCCGCCGGCCGCGCAGGAAACCTTCGAGCTCTTGCACTCGGTCGCAGAATACCGTTCCTCGATAGACAGCCAAGCCTGCGGCAATTTCATCCTGAGCATGACCCAGGCCGAAGCCGATATTCTCGGTATTTATCTGCTCGCGAAATTCGCGGGTCTTTTCATCGGAGCCAATGAAGCGGTCTGCACGCTCCCGGTGGTTCCTCTGTTTGAAACGATCGAGGATTTGCGGGCCGCCCCTTCGATCATGGAACGGTTTCTGTCCCGGCCCTTGGTTCGCCGGAGCGCCCAAAACCTCGGCGGTGTGCAGGAGGTCATGATCGGCTATTCCGATTCGAACAAGGACGGGGGCTATCTCAGTTCCAATTGGGAACTCCATCTGGCGCAATTTCGTCTGACTCGGGTCGGAAAGGCCTGCGGCATCCCGATCTCGTTCTTTCACGGACGCGGCGGTTCGATCAGTCGCGGCGGTGCGCCCGCGGATCAGGCCATCGCCGCCCAGCCGCCCGGGTCGGTTCACGGGCAGATGCGGATCACCGAGCAGGGCGAAGTCGTTTCGTCCAAGTATGCAAACCGGGGTACCGCGCTGTATCACATGGAGTTGCTCGCATCGAGCGTGATCGCTCATTCCTTGATGTCGGCCCGGCACGATCAGCGGGACGATTCGGAGGATTTCACGCAGGCTTTCCAGACTCTCTCCGAAGCTTCATTCCTTGCCTACCGGAAGCTGGTCGAGCAGCCCGGACTCCTGGAATACTACGAATCCGCGAGTCCCGTCGAGGAGTTATCGCTGTTGAATATCGGTTCGCGCCCGGCAAGACGTTTCGGTGCCAAATCACTCGGCGATTTGAGGGCGATCCCCTGGGTTTTTGCGTGGACTCAAAACCGCCACCTGGTGCCGAGTTGGTATGGCCTCGGAAGCGCCTTGCAAGCATTCCGGAAAGAGCGGGATGATGCCGAAAAAACGCTCGCCGAACTATTCAACCAATCCCCGCTATTCCGGCTCGTGATCGATGAAGCCGAAAAAAGCCTGTCCCAGGTCGATCTGGCCATCGCCAAAGAATATTCCGAGTTGGTCACCAATCTGGAAATTCGCCAACAAATCTTCTCCATGATCGAAAGCGAATACCATCTGACGGTCGAACAGGTCCTCCAGGTTTCCGACAGCAACCTGCTTGCCGAACGCTTCCCGCGTTTCCGCCGCAAATTGACGCGCAGACTGCCGACCATCAATTTGATCGGCCGCGAACAGGTCAGACTCATCAAACATTTCAGATCCCTGCCGGAAGACGACCCGACACGTAGAAAAGCACTGGTCCCCTTGTTGATGTCGATTAACTGCATCGCGACAGGACTCGGGTGGACCGGATAAGGGATTTCTACAGCGACACTTCTACAGTTTTTGCGCTGGATGATGAGACCGATCCCATGGAAGATTTCCCTGTGTGTTTGAATTGTATCGGGCAGGCAGTGATTCTGGTGATCACCGCAAACGGCGCACCCGTGATCGCCGGTGATTTGCTGAAAAACCGATTCGACCGGCCCGTGGACATGGGCCGAACCTGGAAGGATGGGCGCGCGCTGTTCGGAAAATCCAAGACCTGGCGCGGTCTGGTGGCGGCCGTAACCGCAACCATGCTGGCCGCGCCCTTCCTGGGCCTGTCGTTTTGCACGGGGGGTCTGTTCGGGTGGTGGGTCATGGCGGGCGATCTTTCCGGCAGTTTCATGAAACGGCGCCGCGGCCTCGTCGAAAGCAGCCGGGCGCGATTGCTTGATATAATTCCGGAATCGTTGTTGCCGGGTCTGGTGATGCACCGGCAACTCGGTCTTGGCCCGATCGAACTGGCCTGCGTGGTAGGCCTGTTCTTTCTGTTGGAGGTATTTCTATCGCCGATTTTGTATCGATGGGGGATCCGGAAAAGACCTTATTAACCGGTCGGGTATCCGCTCGGAGAAGAGAACGATTTTCGGCTTTAACCATTATTCCATTTTAATAAGAGGCTTAGAGCC
>JAKEEL010000284.1 GCA_022616595.1 Methylococcaceae bacterium | reverse complement strand
GCGATCTTCCGCTGTGTATCCGAATCGAGATAGGGGTGCATCGGCAGGCTGAACACCCGTGCGGATGCCTGCAGGGCGTGATCCAGGCTTCCGCTGATCCGGCAAATATCCCGATAGGCCGGCTGGCGGTTCAAGGGCACCGGGTAATGGATCGCCGTAGGTACCCCTTCGGTTTTGAGTCTGGCCAACACCTTCGCGCGATTCTCGATTTGCAGGGTGAACTGGGCCCATACGCAGTTCCGGTCTTCGCGAACTACGGGACGAAGGATCGAATCGGACTCGCCAAAGAGTTCGAGATAGCGTTGTCCGACTTCGAATCTGCGCTGCAACTCCCACTCGAATCTTTCCATTTTGGCCAATAATACCGCGCATTGAATCGTATCCATGCGTCCGCCGACTCCGACTCGAATATGGTGATAGCGGCTCTCTTCGCCGTGAACCCGGATCTGGCGGAGTGCTTGAGCCAGCGAGTCGTCACTCGTAAAGACAGCCCCCCCGTCCCCGTAACAGCCGAGCGGCTTGCTCGGAAAAAAGCTGGTGCATCCGATGCTGGAAAGGGCAGCGCTTCTGCGGCCCTTATAGCTCGCTCCAAAACTCTGCGCGGCATCCTCGATGACCGGAATATCGCCATGTCGGGCCGCGATCGCGTTGATTTCGTCCATGTCGGCCACCTGGCCATACAGCGATACCGGAATGATCGCCTTGGTTTTCGGGCTGATCGCGGCTTCGATCAGCACCGGATCGATATTGTAGGTATCCTTTTGGATATCGACAAAAACCGGAGTCGCGCCGCACAACGCGATCACCTCGGCGGTCGCGACAAATGTAAAGGGGGTCGTGATGACCTCGTCCCCGGCCTTCACCCCGAGGGCCATCAGAGCGATCAACAGCGCCTCGGTACCGGAAGCGACCGTTATACAATGCCGGGCGCCTGTGTAATCGGCCAGTTTTGCTTCCAACTCCAGCATCTCCGGACCCATGATGTATTGGCCGTGGTCCAGTACCCCCTGAACTCGGGCATTGATCCGTTCCTTCAATTCGGCATATTGTGCCTTGAGATCGATAAAGTTGATATTTCCGGTCATAAAAAAATTTTGGCTCCGAGTAGAATTGTCCGCATTTTGAAGACCGTATTTTCCCACAAACGGCGCGCCGAACAGGCGAATAAATAAATTCCATCGATGCATGTATTGATAGTTTCGCAATATTTCTGGCCGGAATCTTTCATTATCAATGACCTGGCCGTCGGTCTCAGGCGCAGGGGCCATGCGGTCACGGTCCTGACCGGACTGCCGAATTATCCGCAGGGCAGAATCCATGCCGGTTATTCCTGGCCCGGCTGCCGCCGCCAGAAGTTCGAAGGCATCGACATCATCAGGGTTCCCTTGTTCGCACGAAGGAATGGCCGTCCCCGGCACTTGGTTATGAATTATTGTTCCTTCGTCATTTCGGCGTGTCTCCTCGGGCCCTTGCTCTGTCGAGCTCGCTACGACCTGATCTTTGTCTTCGAACCCTCGCCCTTTACCGTGGGTATTCCCGCTCTAGTCCTGCGATGGATCAAGAAGGCTCCGCTGTTATTCTGGGTCCAGGACCTGTGGCCGGAAAGCCTTTCGGCGACCGGAGCCATCCAATCCGGTTTTTTGCTGGCCAAGGTCGGCTGGCTGGTCCGCTTCGTTTACCGGAGGTGCGATCGGATTCTGGTGCAATCCCCTGGATTTGCCGGTCCCGCGACAAAGCAGGGAGCGAATCCTGAACATATCATCTATTTCCCGAACTGGGCCGAGGAACTTTACCAAGCGGCCGGAAAATCCGAACTACCCGATCCGCTGGCTCGCAAATTCAACGGCTTTTCGATTGTGTTTGCCGGTAATTTGGGTGAGGCCCAATCGCTGGATACGATCATTCAGGCCGCGGTTCGACTCAAGCCAAGCCCGGAAATTCAATGGATCATCCTCGGAGACGGGCGGCACAAAGCCTGGCTGGAAGAACAAATCGCCCGCCTCGATCTTCAATCCTGCGTGCATCTCGCGGGCCGCTATCCCGCGGAAGTGATGCCCTCCTGTTTCGCGCGGGCCGATCTGCTGCTCGTGACCCTGAAACGCGATCCGGTTTTTGCGTTGACGATTCCGAGCAAGGTTCAGGCTTATCTGGCCTGCGGGCGTCCGATTGCCGCCGCCCTGGATGGCGAAGGCGCCAAGGTGATCCGGGAATCGGGAGCGGGTCTCGCGGTCGAAGCCGAAGACAGCGCGGCGCTCGCCGACGCGGTCATGCGGCTGTACCGAATGAACGAAGAGGAACGGAAGGCGATGGGTGCAAACGGGCGTTGTTATTACAATGCTCATTTCAAACGCGATCGACTACTCGGTCAGCTCGAAAAAATCATGTTTCAAACCGTGCAGGAAGGACCATGCGCATCCTGATTCTGGGCGGTGCAGGGATGCTCGGCCATCAATTGTTCCTCTCTCTGCGGGAACGGCACGAGGTCAGGGTCACCTTGCACCACGGCATTCGCGACATAGCTTCCGCGGGTCTTTTCTCGGATCACAACGCCTATCCCGACATCGACGTTCGGTCCGACGCTTTGCTTAGCCTGGTTTTTGAAGACTTTCGACCCGAGGCCGTGATCAACGCGGTTGGAATCATCAAGCAGCGGAACGCGTCCAAGGCCGCGATTCCGAGCATCGAAATCAATGCCCTGCTGCCTCATCGGCTGAGCCTCCTCTGCGAAAAAATCGGAACTCGACTGGTGCAGCCAAGCACCGATTGCGTTTTCTCGGGCAAGCTCGGCAACTACAAAGAATGCGACTTTGCGGATGCGTGCGATCTCTACGGAAGAACGAAGTATCTGGGTGAAGTCGGCGAGGCCCATTGCATTACCTTGAGAACTTCGATCATCGGTCTGGAGCTGACACACAAGCAGAGCCTGATCGAATGGTTTCTCGCGCAGAAAGGCAAAATCAAAGGTTATCGAAAAGCCATCTACTCGGGACTCACCACGCTCGAATTCGCGCGAGTCATCGAAAAAGTGCTGACCGAACATGGGCAATTGTCCGGCGTATATCAGGTTTCTTCCGATGCCATCGACAAATACGCCTTGCTCACGAGACTCGCCGCGAAACTGAACCGCACAGACATCTCGATCGAGCCGGACGACAGCTTCGTCTGCGACCGCAGCCTCGATGGAAGCCGTTTCTCGGCCGCGACCGGCTATCGGGCGCCAGGCTGGGACACGCTGCTGGATGAACTGGCCCGGCAAATTATTTCACGCGAAAAAAGGCTGTAGGGGCAAGAAGCATGGCGGCACCCCGACCGGATTTTTACGATGAGAGTCCTAACTAAATATAGATATCTAATGCGTTTTTTGCTATGATTAGCCCTTAACCACTGCGAAGAGGGCGTGCTATGGAGACAATATCGTGCAAACATTGCGGCGGGAGCGATTATGTCAAGAACGGCATGGT
>JAKEEL010000002.1 GCA_022616595.1 Methylococcaceae bacterium | reverse complement strand
GGAACATGCTTCTGCAATATGCCGCGCACGATCTCCCAGTGATCGGGGCGAATGTCGATGAGCGGAGTTTTCACAGGCTCACTCTAGGCTGGATCTGATCGCGCAGAAAACGCACCTCCTCGACAAAGAACGGAATGCCGGTGCCAAGCTCGATGGCGATCTGTTCGTCATAAGCGTGGCTGGTTTTGCCGCGCATGTCGCGATAGCCCTTCCACTTCGGCCAGTCTCCAAGCAGTAACCCTTGTTCGTTTCCCGAGCGGATCAAATCCTGGAACGGCATGTTGTCGTACTCTTCCGGTGTAGCCGATGCGAATTCGAGATAGCGCTTCAGGGTCTTGTGTGCGATCTCATACGTGAATTCGAAGCGTTGGATGAGTCCATCGCGGATTTGTGTATCGCTCGTGTCCTTTTGGTAATGCGCCAAGCCTTCCTGCAATCGGGAGATTGCACTGCTCAGAGGGCGAAGATCCAGGTTCATGGTTTTTCTCCATTCAGGAAGCCCAGATGTCGAAGATTCGCTTCGATGGCCGCATCCAGTCGCCGGGCTTCGATCTGCTGTTCACGCCATTGGGCGGTGAGTCGCCGCATCTTGTCTTCGAATCCCTCGCCGTCGTCTTCCTGCCGCTCAGCGCCGACATAGCGCCCCGGCGTGAGCACATGGCCATGCTTGCGGATGTCGTCGAGGCTCGCGGATTTGCAGAAGCCCGGCACGTCGGCGTATTCGCCTGCATCCTTTTCGCCGCGCCAGGCGTGGTAGGTGTCGGCAATCTTCTTGATATCCTCAATGCTGAGTTCGCGCCGGGTGCGGTCCACCATCACGCCGAGTTTCCGCGCGTCGATGAAGAGCACCTGGCCGCGCCGGGGCGAAATATTTTTCGCCCCTACCTTGTTGCGCGTAAGGAACCACAGACACGCCGGGATCTGCGTCGAGTAGAAGAGCTGCCCCGGCAACGCCACCATGCAATCGACCGCGTCGGCCTCGATCAGGTTCTTGCGGATCTCGCCCTCGCCGGATTGGTTCGAGGACATCGAGCCGTTCGCGAGCACCACGCCCGCCGTGCTCCTCGACAAACTTTTCCGATTGCACGAACATCCCGCCCGAGCCGCAGCAGGGGTCGTAGACGCGGCCGTGGTAGGGTTCGAGCATTTCGACCAAGACGCGCACGACCGAGCGCGGCGTATAGAACTCGCCGCCGCGCTTGCCCTCCGCCCCCGCGAACTGGCCGAGGAAGTATTCGTATACGCGCCCGAGGATGTCCTTCGAGCGGTTTTCGTTCTCGTCCAGTGCAATGCCGGAAATGCGGTCGATCAGCTCACCCAGCATCAGCTTGTTGAGCGCCGGACGCGCGTAGTCCTTGGGCAGCACCCCCTTCAGGGACTCGTTGTCCTTCTCGATGGCGCGCATCGCATCGTCGATCAGGGTGCCGATGGCGGGCTGCCTGGCGTTGGCCCGCAGATGCGACCAGCGCGCCTCCTTGGGCACCCAGAACACGTTCTCGGCGAGGTACTCGTCCCGATCTTCGGCCGCCGCCGGATCTTCGGCCAGCAAAGCCTTGTGCCTGGCCTCGAACGCGTCCGATATGTATTTCAGGAAAATCAAACCCAGCACGACGTGCTTGTAGTCGGAGGGCTCCATGTTGCCGCGCAGCTTGTCGGCGCTCAGAAATAGCTTGGCCTCGAAGCCGAGGTTGCCGCCGTTGTTATTGGCCTCGTTTTGTGCC
Organism: Methylococcaceae bacterium; assembly: GCA_022616595.1. Lineage (GTDB taxonomy): Bacteria > Pseudomonadota > Gammaproteobacteria > Methylococcales > UBA1147 > UBA1147. The sequence goes on along the minus strand of JAKEEL010000002.1, from coordinate 6,583 downwards.
ATCGTGTTTTTCCTGTTCTCTTGATCCCTGGATTTGCGGAGGACGGTAGCCCGGCGCGAGTGTTACGCTTCAGACGGACGCAGATCGATTCCTTGGTGCCGGCAAATTCCTGGCTTTTTTGTTGGGCTTGCGATGCCGGCCCATGCATTGCTCCTATCCGATAACCTCCCGACCGTTCACGTAGGGCCGTAACACTTTCGGGATCTGAATCCGTCCGTCCCGATCCTGGAAATTTTCCATGACCGCGATCAGGGTTCGCCCTGCCGCGAGGCCCGAGCCATTCAGGGTATGAACGAGTTCCGGTTTTCCGGTCTCGGGATTGCGCCAGCGCGCGGACATCCGTCTGGCCTGGAAATCCCGGAAATTGCTGCAGGAGGAAATCTCTCGATATTTTTGCTGCCCCGGAAGCCAGACTTCGAGATCATAAGTCTTGGCCGATGAAAATCCGGTGTCTCCGGCACACAGCAGCACTTTGCGATAGGGTAGTTCCAGCTTCCTCAATATGGCTTCGGCATGGCCGGTCAATTCTTCATGCGCGGCCGGCGAATCCTCGGGGCGCACGATCTGGACCAGCTCCACTTTTTCGAATTGGTGCTGGCGAATCATCCCGCGGACATCCTTGCCATAGGAACCCGCCTCGCTTCTGAAACAAGGGGTATGCGCCACAAAACGCAAGGGCATTCGATCATCGGCTACGATTTCATCGCGAACCAGATTGGTCACCGGGACCTCGGCCGTTGGTATCAGATAAAGTGGCGGATCGTTCTTGACCGCGAACAGGTCCGCCTCGAACTTCGGCAACTGCCCGGTGCCGCGCATGCTCTGGCTGTTGACCAGAAGCGGAGCGTAGACCTCGGTATAACCGTGTTCCCGGATATGGGTATCCAGCATGAATTGGATCAGCGCGCGCTGCAGGCCGGCCAATTCACCTTGAAGCGTTACGAAGCGGGCCGAGGCGAGCTTGGCTGCGGCTTCGAAATCCATTTCATGCAATCGGGTGCCAAGATCGACATGATCTTTGGGCTCGAAATCGAATACCCGCGGATCGCCGAAGCGGCTTATTTCGACATTGTCGGCTTCGTTTTTCCCTTCGGGGACTGTATCGTCCAAGAGATTCGGAATGCCGAGAATCCAGTCGTCGATGCTCGTCTGCAGCAGGGACAGTTGCGATTCCGCGTCCTTGAGTTCATGCCCGAGCTTTTCAATCTGATCGAGCAGAGGCTGAATATCCTCGCCCGCCAACTTGGCCTGTCCGATTGCCTTGGAGCGCGTATTGCGCTCATTCTGAAGCGACTGCGTGCGGACCTGGATTTCCTTGCGGCGACCGTCCAGGTCCTGAAAAGCGGCCGTATCCAATACAAAGGAACGCCGTCCGAGTTGCCGGGCTACTTCGTCAATGCGGGTTCTAAACAAACGTGGGTCAAGCATGAGACTTTATGAAAACAGGTTGGTACAATCTTGTGCGGATTCGATTCGCGGTTCACATGGAGTTTTTCAGGGCTGCGAACTCAGAAGTCTTTCGATTCCAGCCTGATCCGGATGTTGCACGACACCCCGTTCGGTCACGAGCACATCGACCAGTTCCGCCGGCGTGACATCGAATACTGGATTCCAGGCATCCACCGATCCGGGATCGTCCCGAAAGCAGCGCGGCAGAAGTTCGCTCCGCTCGCGTTCCTCGATCCGGATGCCCCCGCCATCCGCTAACGCGGGGTCAATGGTCGAAACCGGCGCCACGACCATGAAACGAACCTTGTGATAACGTGCCAGAACCGCGAGCGAATAGGTCCCGATTTTATTCGCGACATCTCCATTCGCGGCGATCCGGTCGGCTCCCACGATGACCCATTGGACCCGGCCGCTTTTCAGGATGGTCGCCGCGCACGAATCCGCGATCAATGTCGCGGGAATACCGTCCTGTTGGAGTTCCCAGAGCGTCAGTCTGGCTCCTTGATTCCAGGGCCGGGTTTCGGTGGCGAAAATCCGTTCCAGGCCTTTGCGAACCGCGCTTCGGATCACTCCCAACGCGGTTCCGTAGCCTCCGGTGGCCAAGGAGCCGGTATTGCAGTGGGTCAATACCCCGCGCGCATCGGCCAGGATGTCGCTGCCAAGCTCCCCCATTATTTTGTTACCCTCGATATCCGCTTCGTGAATGGCCTTGGCTCGCTCGAGTAACACGGGTTCCGGCTCTCCTTGAATCTCGCCGAAGGCCTGCCGCATCCGCTCGAGTGCCCAGAACAGATTGACCGCGGTCGGCCTGGATCCAGCCAGGGTTTGGAGATCCTGCATGATTTCCCGGCGCCAGTGTTCCGGGTTTCTGGCATAACGGTGGCGGGCGGCGAGCACGACACCGAAGGCCGCGGCGATGCCGATCGCGGGCGCGCCGCGTACACGCATCGATCGAATCGCCTCCGCGACTCCCTCTGCACGCTCGAAAAGCTCAAACCGCACTTCACCCGGAAGAAGCCGTTGATCGAGAATCGAAAGCCCTGCGGGAGTCCAGGAAAGCGCGCGCACCGAATCATTGGACTGGGCAAGGCGATTATTCATGTGCACGAACCCGGACAGCGTGGTAGAGTTACAAGGTTACTGGGTTGTTTGCTCGTCATGATAGTCGATACGCTGATCAGTTCCCGCTGGATTATACCCGTCGTACCTGCCGGGCTGATACTGGAAAATCATTCGCTCGCAATCCGCGACGGGAAAATCGTCGGCTTGCTGCCGACTGATCAGGCTCTGGAAAAAATTCAGGCCACCCATGTCGAAAGGCTGGAGCATCACGCGCTGATTCCGGGTTTGATCAACAGCCACACCCACTCACCGATGTCCTTCCTGCGCGGGATCGCCGACGACCTGCCGCTCATGGAATGGCTTCAGGGAACGATCTGGCCGCTCGAACAGAAATGGATCAGCGAAACATTCGTGCGCGACGGCACCGAACTCGCGATCGCGGAAATGCTGCGCGGCGGAGTTACCTGCTTCAACGACATGTATTTCTTTCCGGAAATCAGCGCCCGTCTGGCCTTGCAAAGCGGGATACGCGCCTCGATCGGGTTGATCGTGATCGACTTCCCGAGCGCCTGGGCTCGCGATGCCGATGATTATCTGAGCAAGGGGCTGGCCCTCTGCGATGAACTGCGCAACGAACCGTTGCTGAACCCGGTGTTCGCTCCGCACGCCCCGTATTCGGTTTCGGACGCTGCATTGAGAAAGGTTCGGATGTATTCCGAAGAACTGCAGTTGGCAGTCCACATGCATGTTCATGAAACCCGCGATGAAATCGAGCAGGGGCTCGCCAATACCGGTATGCGACCTCTTGAGCGCTTGAAGCAACTGGATCTGCTCGGGCCCTCGTTCATCGCGGTCCACATGACCCAGTTGATCGACGAAGAGATCGATTGGGTCGCCGAAAGCGGCTGTCATGTGGTGCATTGCCCCGAATCGAACCTGAAACTCGCGAGCGGTTTCTGCCCGGTCGGCCGCTTGTTGGAAAACGGCATCAACGTGGCGCTGGGCACCGACAGCGCCGCGAGCAACAACAATCTCGACATACTCGGCGAAATGCGTACCGCGGCACTCCTGGCCAAGGGGGTTGCTGGAGACGCAAGCGCGGTGCCGGCCTCGACCGCCTTGCGCATGGCTACTCTGGACGGCGCGAGGGCGCTCGGGATCGATTCCTGCTGCGGTTCGCTCGAAATCGGAAAATCGGCCGATATCACCGCAATCACCCTGGATACCTTGGAAACATTGCCGGTTTACGACCCGGTTTCGCAGATCGTATACGCAGCGAACCGGGATCAGGTGACCGACGTCTGGGTGGCCGGCCGGCAATTGCTGAAATCCCGAACACTGACGACGCTGGATCCGGACAAGATCCGCGAATCGATCGCTCACTGGTCCGTCAAACTTCACAATTGCTGAGCAGAGAATTCGCGTGATGGCGCAAACCGAAAATGTTTATCCGCATGAAATCGATAAATTCGGTTCGCTCGCCGAACGCTGGTGGGATCTGGACGGTGAATTCAAAACGTTGCACGCGGTCAATCCGCTTCGCATCCGATTCATTTCGGAACGCAGCGCGATCGAGGGCCGGAAAATTCTGGACGTCGGTTGCGGCGGCGGAATTCTGAGCGAAGCATTGGCGAAGCTCGGCGCCCGGGTGACCGGAATCGATCTCAGCGCAGACTTGATCGAAATCGCCGAGCTGCACGGATTGGAGTCAGGACTCAAGGTCGAATACAAAAAAATCAGCGCCGAGGCACTGGCGGCCGCGGAACCCGAATCTTTCGACGGCATTACCTGCATGGAGATGCTGGAGCATGTTCCCGAACCGGAGTCGATCGTCGCGGCCTGTTCGGTGCTCCTCAAACCAGGCGGCAAAGTATTTTTTTCCACCCTGAACCGCAAGCCGAAATCTTACTTGATGGCGGTGGTCGGCGCGGAAACCATTCTGAGGATCATCCCCAAAGGGACTCATGACTACAAAGCCTTCATCAAGCCTTCCGAACTTTCGGCATGGTGCCGCCGGTCCCGGCTGGAAATCGAAGCAATCACGGGAATCGAATACAATCCGCTGAGCCAGAGCTTCTCGCTGGGACGGGATATCGATGTCAACTACCTCGCGGTATTCGAAAAAAATTGAAGTGTCAAGGGAATGACGCAGCGACTCGCGCCTCGTTGTATTTTGCTCGATCTCGACGGGACTCTGCTCGATACGGCTCCGGACCTGCACGCCGCGCTGAACCGCGCGCTCACGGATCAAGGATTCGAACCGGTTTCCTTGATGGCGGCCAAACCCTGGGTTTCGCACGGTGCTCCGGGATTGGTGCGCTTCGGACTGGGTGGCTCGGATCAGCATCCCGGATACGATCGGGTTCTGGATCGAATGATTCAATACTATGGCCGGGATCTGGCCGTCCATTCCTCGTTGTTCGAGGGGATGGACAAGGTGCTCCATGAAATCGAGGCGCTCGGATTGGTCTGGGGGGTCGTAACCAACAAGCGCAGCCGCTTCAGCGAAGCCCTGTTGAGATCGTTTCAACTGTTTGATCGCGCCGCCTGCATCATCAGCGGAGACAGCACGGCAAACAAGAAACCGCATCCCGAACCCTTGTTGGAAGCCTGCCGCCGGATCGATGTCAGACCGGCCGAGTGTATTTATATCGGCGACGCGGCGAAGGATATTCAGGCTGGCAATGCGGCCGGCATGACGACTCTCGCGGCTGCCTACGGTTATCTCGGCGATGAGGATGATGTCACGGACTGGGGCGCCGTTGGTTTGCTGCATCATCCTTTGGATTTACTTCGATGGGTGTGTCCGAGTTGATCCGCGCGCGGAACCTTTCACCTGAAATTCCGACACCTTCGCGCGATGTTTTGAAAGGCCGGGTGGTTTTCGTGACCGGGGCCGCCGGCAGACTCGGCCGCGCCGCGTCAGTCGCCTGCGCGCGTCACGGAGCAACCGTAATATTGTCCGACAGGAATCTCGCGGAACTCGAAAGGCTATATGACGAAATTTTGACTCACGGATATCCCGAGCCCGCGCTTTATCCGATCGACTTCGCCGGGGCCACTGAAAAGGACTATGAAGAACTCGCCCGGACGATCGATCGCGAATTCGGCGTGCTCCACGGCCTATTGCACAATGCCGCGGCGTTCGCGCCGCTCGGACCGGTATCCGACATCGATGTCCGGGACTGGTGCTCGGTTTTGACTGTTAACCTGAGCGCGCCCTTCATTTTGACCCGGGTGCTGTTGGGCTTGCTGCAAAAATCCGCGGATGGAGCCATCGCATTCACTTCGGATTCATCCGCGCGCAAGGCGACCGCCTACTGGGGCGTATACGGGGTTTCAAAAATAGCCGTGGAAGGATTCGCCGGAATTTTGGCGCATGAACTCGAGTCCGCCGCACAGGTCAGAGTCAATATCCTGATACCCGGTCCGGTTGACTCTCCTTTACGCAAACTGGCATTTCCGGCGGAAAATCCGGCGCGGCGGGTGGATTCAGAATCCCTGGAAAAGCTGTATATTCATCTTCTAGGCCCTGGAAGCCGCGGGCAGAACGGGCAGGTTTTCAACGTCACCCATGCAATCGAATGAATAACCGGCACACCGAAGAAAGCGTCGTACTGAAACGTGATGTGAACGGCCTGACGATTCCGGACGGAAGCCACATCACGCTGAACAAGGATCAGATGGTGACTATTTATCAGTCACTGGGCAATAATTATACGATTTTTTCCGATACCGGACGGATGATCCGGATCGCCGGAGCCGACGCGGATGCGCTGGGCAAGGAAGCCGATCGGAATACCCGGATTTCGTCCGACACCGACCCCGAATCCGTGGAACATAACGCCTGGGAAGTCATGCGAAGCGTATTCGATCCGGAGATCCCGGTGAATATCGTCGAACTCGGCCTGGTTTATTATTGCCGCGTGACCCCGAGCGAGGCGGGAAAAAACCGGGTCGATGTCGCGATGACCTTGACCGCTCCGGGTTGCGGCATGGGACCGGTCATCCAGCACGATGTAGAACGCTTGATCTCCGAGCTGCCGGGAGTCGAATCCGTGAATGTCGAAGT
>JAKEEL010000068.1 GCA_022616595.1 Methylococcaceae bacterium | reverse complement strand
ATGACCGACAGTTTCATGCGGGGTTCGAGCCGTACGGACGGCTGCACAGCTTGGATCATGAACAGTTCCTCGATTCAATAGTACAGAGTGTCGGAAGTAATTTTAGATGCTTTTCGGCCTTTCCGCACGTCAGCTATCAAGAATTACAGACGACATTGGGCTTGGCTGCTTTCCTTGTGTAGAGACGATTCGGTACGACCCGGTCATCGTGGCCGGGGCACGGGTTCCATCGAACAGCAAAATTTATTCTACTCCGGGTCCGGTTTTCGGGCGATCCGAACCGATGCCTGTGTGGATCTGTAGATCCAGACTGTAAGTACCAGTGACGCTACGCCGATCGCGCCGGACCAGGATACCGGCACCGGGAATGACCCGATTGTGATTTCGGTGCGCAGCACTAATCTTAGCAGGTGTAACAGACCTGCGAGCAGGAATATGCCCGCAGCCGTCAATCCGGGGAACCTGTCGATTCCGGGGATTAACGGCCCGGATACGGGTTCCGCGCCGCAGTCCTGCGGAAGCGGGGTATTTTCGGCCGATTTACGTTTTTTACGCAGCCTGGCGCGCTCACGCTGTTTGATCTTCTCCTCTTTTCTATACTCGGCGATTCCTTTCGCGATGCCTTTGGCGATCAGTTTGGTCTGTTCCTTGTTTTGCCCCGGGGCCTGAGTCGCCCGGGCTATTCTCAGCGCTTCCTCGCGGATGAATTCTTCCGACTGCGCCTGAAAAGAGCCTGCGTGTGTTTTCTTTGTCATGAGTATGGGGTCGATTTGGAGCGAATCGAATGAAGTTCGGCTTCGATACTTGGATTATCAATGTTATTCTACCGCATACAATCATTCATAAATTGAAGGGGTGTGGCCATGGCAACGATTAAAGACAAGATTACAGACGTTAAAGGTGTCGGCCCTTCGACGGCCGCCGTTCTGGCGGAACACGGGATCAAAACGGTTCGGGATCTGGCTTCGGCGAGTGTTCCTCGCTTGATTGCGATTCCAGGGTTCAATGAATTCCGGGCCGGTCAGGTCAAATTCAATGCCCGATTGCTGTTGCAAGAATCGGAAACAAACGAGGGCTCCAAGGATCGTTCGAAGCAGAAAAGCAAGTCGGCTTCGAAAACATCCGACAGCCTTTCTCCGGCCTCTCTGGTAAAAAAAGAAAAGCAGCCCGAAAGAGCGCAGAAAAGCAAAAAAGATAAGAAAAAATCCAAGGAGGACGATCGGGGGAAAACCAAAGTGAAAAACAAGGACAAGAAGAAAGACAAGTCCAAGGACAAATCCGCGAAAAAAGACAAAAAGAAAAAATAACCCGCGCATGGATAGTCCCGATCTAAAAAAACCGGAACTTTATATCAACCGGGAATTAAGCCTGCTCGAGTTCAATTACAGAGTCCTGGAGCAAGCCAAAATCGCCGGTATTCCGTTATTGGAACGCCTGAATTACCTGTGCATCTCCTGCTCGAATCTGGATGAATTTTTCGAGGTCCGGGTCGCCGGTGTGCTGCAAAAGGCGGAACTAGGCAGTTCCCAAAAGGATCCGGATAACCTGAATCCGGGGGAATTGCTGAGCGCGATCAGCGAACGTGCCCATGTCCAGGTATCCGAACAATATCGGGTCTTGAACGAGGTGTTGTTTCCTTTGCTCGAGGCGGAAAAAATCCGCTTCCTGCGCCGTGCGTCCTGGAGCACCGCACAGCGGGCCTGGCTGTATAAATATTTCAAGGAAGAGCTGTTACCCATATTGGGCCCTTTGGGGCTGGATCCCGCGCATCCATTCCCGAGAATTTTGAACAAAGGCCTGACCTTTATCATCTCGCTGACGGGTAAGGATGCCTTCGGCCGATCGATCGGCAAGGCGATACTGCCCGCTCCCAGGGCTCTGCCGCGAATCATCCGTTTGCCGGAGGCTGAGACCGGGAGCGGTCCTTACGATTTCGTGTTTCTGTCGTCGATTATCCATGCCTTTGTCGAGGAATTGTTCGAGGGTGTCAAGATCCAGGGGTGTTATCAATTCCGGTTGACCCGGAACAGCGACCTGTTCGTTCACGAGGAAGAGGTCGAAGACTTGCTGCGAGCGGTGGAGGGCGAACTCGCGATGCGCAATTACGGAGACGAGGTTCGGCTCGAAATCGCCGATAATTGTCCCGATCGGATCACCGACTTTTTGCTGACCCAATTCGGCATGACCCGCGACCGGCTCTATGTCGTCGACGGACCGGTCAATCTGAACCGGCTGCGAGAAATCTACGATCTGATCGACAGGCCCGACCTGAAGTTCGTGCCATTCACGCCGCGCGTGCCGGAATCGCTGCAAGGCCAGATCGACTGGTTTCGGGAAATCCGAAAACAACCCATTCTGCTGCATCACCCGTTCGAATCATTTGCGCCGGTGGTCGAATTCCTGCGCCAGGCGGCCGATGATCCAGACGTGCTCGCGATTAAACAGACCCTCTATCGGACCGGTCCCAAATCTCCGATCGTCGACGCGCTGGTCAGTGCTTCTCGCGCCGGCAAGGAAGTTACGGTCGTGATCGAACTCAGGGCCCGCTTCGATGAAAAGGACAATATTTCGCTCGCGACCCGCCTGCAGGAAGCCGCGGTCCATGTCGTCTACGGCGTGGTCGGATATAAGACGCACGCGAAAATGATGCTGGTGCTGCGCCGCGAAGGCCGGAAATTGCGAAGTTACGCGCACTTGGGGACCGGAAATTACCATCCGAATACGGCCCGCCTGTATACCGATTACGGATTGCTGACCTGCGACAACGATCTGGTCGAGGATGTGCAGCGCGTATTCGTGCAATTGACCAGCCTCGGCAAGCTGAGCCGCTTGAAAAAATTACTGCAGTCGCCTTTCACGCTGCATGAAGCCCTGTTGAATAAAATCGAACGGGAAATCGAAAACAAAAGCATGGGAAAACCTGCGCGGATTATTTTCAAGGTTAATTCGCTGGTGGAAGCAAAGGCCATGGAAGCCTTGTTGCGGGCGTCCATCGCGGGCGTGGAAATCAAACTGATCGTGCGCGGAATCTGCTGCTTGAGGCCCGGGATTCCCGGAATATCCGAAAATATCGAAGTCCGTTCGATTATCGGGCGATTCCTCGAACATGCGCGGATATATTATTTCGAAAATGGCGGCGAACCGGAGATTTTCGCTTCCAGCGCCGATTTGATGAACCGGAATATGTTCAGCCGCGTGGAAGTTGCCTTTCCGATCGATCATAAAAAGCACTGCGAACGCATTATCCGGGATCTGGAATTCGATCTCGCCGATAACAGCCAGTCCTGGATACTGCGCCCCGACGGAAACTATCACCAGATGAACCCGGGGGAAGAGCCCGCTTTCGAGGCTCAAACGGCTTTGATTACTATCGAATAGCGTAGGTAACCCGGGCAAGTGTCGCCGAACCAGGGATTTCGAAATGCATATTGTTTTCAATCATTCCTGGAAAAATATTCACGTGATATCAAAGTAGATCTTTTCATAGTATTGACATTTAGAAAAATTTCATTAAATTTCACTTCAAGGATCTAAAAATAAGGGGGGCAGGGACCGAATGCCGGTGTAACTTTTCACGATTTCCGCCGTAACGGATTCGCTGTTCAACAGCGTGGGAACTGTTAGTTTGAATCTCAGAATCTATTTCATTAAACAATCGGTGTAGAACAATGAAACATTTGCATGAGATGTGGCGGCTTTTTATGATCATTCTGTTCATCGGTATGGCGGTCACCCCGCTTTATTTGAGAAGACAAGTGTTACGCTGGTTGCACAGACGCGCGGCCCACTGAGCCGGAATTGTTCCGGATCGGTTTGCTCCAGGTCCCGCCAGAGTAGCCTCTGTCGGGCAGGTTATCCGCGCGGGCGGTCTGATTGGAGCCTGTGACGCGCGAACTGATTCCGCGTCAGGGATGCTCATCCGTTCGTCGATTCTGTTTCGCGGGCAGCCGCGCCATGCTCGATAAGAATCTTGTGCGGGCACCGTATCGTAGATTCGGCATATTTCGAGTTTAGGCGGGAGGTTCCGCGCCGGCCCGCTCAAATTCCTGGTTCAAAACCGAATGTGTGAGAGGGGGGTATGGATTCTTTTAAAAAGCAAGGTGACCCTGAGCCCGACCCGAACGAAGCAGAATCGGCGATCGGGCATGCCGATGATCATCATAACGATCCTGGCAGGTACGACGAGCGCTCGGACGGCCGCCTGGGAAATGCCGGTGATGATTCCGATGACGAAAATCATGACGCTGATTCCAGGTTGATATCCGAAGCGGAATCCGTGGAAGTTGCGGAAAGCGATCTCTCGCGGCACGCGGGGCATGAACCCGGGCAGTCCGCTGGTCCCGAACAAATGCATGAAATTGATCTCTACGGGGGAAAATACTCGATAGCGGTTGAAGATCCCGGCGATGATCCAGATGACCCGATCGAATTTCAGGACTCCGAGCATCGCGTTTCGGAGGACGATTTGTTCGATCTGTTCGAAGATGAATTTGCATTGCCTTCGAAAGTCGAATTGGATTCGGACCATGACCATTCGGACGCGGATCCTGAATCCCAACGAAGTTCGCGGTACGGCGCGGACGATTCAGAGGAACCCGCGGAAAGCTCCCTGGCCACCGATTCGATCGCACCCATCGAATCCGCGCACGAACTCCTTGATCTCGGAATCGAGCAGGAATATCAAAGCCGATCTTCAACCGGCCTCGATTTCGACTCCCCGATTCCAGAGCCTCCCGATCGCTTGGCAAGCCTGGCAAGCCTCGGATCGGATGATAGTCTTGCATCCGGAACGGAGCGGCGTTTCGAAAAGACAGGCGACGGAACAGATTCCGGCGGCCTATACGATCCTTGGAGTGATTCCGAATTCGAGCATGAATTTTTTAGGATTTTAAACGAGGAAAAGGCTAAGATGGGAAACCAATCATCCAGCGGTTCGCAGAACCATGATTCTGCGGACCCGCCGGGTTCGAGCGGCGCCGGCCCGAGCGACCGCGTCGAGGAATTCTCTGCGAAAGAGGACAGTGGCGCGTCTAATGATGATCTGGATCGGGATCCCCGCATTTCTTTAAGCTCCGGTTTCGAAACTATTGATCAAAATAGTACGCAACAGGATCTTCCCCTTTCCGGGAATCCGCGAGGGACGGCCGCAACACCCAATCCGTTCTCGGCGGTCACGATGGAGAATCGCGGCCCCAGCGCTGCGGTTTCGAATTTTCGAGGGGATGCTCGTAACGCCCCGGAAATCCACCGGGAGGGGTATGCTATGAAATGGTTGACTATGGGAATCATTGCTCTCCTGGGAATTGTCCTGACGGTGATGGGTGGCTATCTATACCATCTGCAATTCCAGATTGACGAACTTCATTTGTTGTTGCCGTTGGACCGGGAAAATGCTTTGAGCGAGGCCAAACCGCCGACCGATCTCGCGAACGAGGCGGTGATCGAAAACATCAACGCGCGGATCGATAATCTCGCCGATACGCTCGAGCTGATCGCGAACGCGAACCAGCGGGATGAAAGAAGCGCGGAAGGCGAAGTTGACCTTCAGCCGGGTTCCGAAGTTTCGCAGGCCAACCAGGGAGGCTCCGGAAATCGGGTTGCCGCGGTTTTGGCCGGTCGAGCGGAGATCAGCGAAATCAATCGCCGGCTCGATCGTCTGGACCAATCGTTCGAGGAGATCCTCGGCACGATCGATCGAGGCGCATCGGTGACCGGGGATCTCGATGATCCAAGCGACATCAAGGCCCCCGCTAAACAGATGGACAACGATCTGGTTCAATCCACGCCTGTTCCCGGTAACAAAACCAATGAGAGCGCCGGAACCGATGCGCCTCGCGTCAAGGAAGCGGCCCCAAAAAAGTCTACTGCACCAGTCCCGGCCCGTTCCAAGCGCCCGCTGAGTGAAAAAACACGCGCGCAAGCGGGTTGGTCGGTGAATCTGATGTCCCTGACGGAAATGGCGATCGCGAAAAAGGAACAGGAAAAGATGCGCAAGAAAGGGGTATCCGCGGAAATCCAGCCGACCAAGGTTTCCGGAAGAACCTGGTACCGGGTTCGGGTAGGCGGGTTCAAAACCAAACAGGAGGCTCAAAAATTCGCGGAATCTACCAAGAAAAAGCTCGGACTGGCCGGCACCTGGGTGACCCGGTAGCCTGCGCTCCATCCAGTTGAGGGTGGTTTCATTGGATCTTCCGGCAAGCGATAAACAACTCGAACGCCTGATATCCCGGGTAAAGCAGCGAATTTCCGGGAATAAGGCGGATCTCATCACGGCCTTTGTCAATCGCTATTTCCAGTACGTAGCCTCGGAAGATATCGAGTCGAAGCCGATCGATGATTTATACGGAGCGGCTCTGTCACACTGGAATTTCGGTTACTCGAGAAAACCCGGTGAAATGCTGGTCCGGGTCATCAATCCCGATATCGAGGAGCAGGGCTGGCAGTCCGAGCACAGCGTCGTCGAAGTCGTCGTCGACGATATGGCCTTTCTGGTCCAGACACTGATGATGGAGGTCAATCGCCAGCATCTGACCAACCACCTGGTTATCCATCCCGTGTATCCGGTCGTGCGCTCGGCGGCCGGCACGATTATCGGTTTCGGAACGGAAGGCGGAATATCCGAATCCCGGCCGGAAGGATTCGTGCATATCGAAGTGGACCGCCAAAGCGACCCGCGGGTTCTGGACGACCTTCAACACGGGCTGGAGCGGGTACTGCGGGATCTCGGCGCCGCGACCCGGGACTGGCAGGCAATTCAGGAACGCGTTCGGGTTACGATTGATCGGCTGCGGGCCGATCATCCGGAATCGATCGCACCGCAGGTGGAAGAATCGGTTTCTTTTCTTAACTGGCTTCTCGATGAACACTTCGTGTTCCTGGGATGCAGAGACTACGCCTTGGTCGATAACGGGCAGCAGCGCGGCGTCCGGCCGGTCGAGCGGAGCGGACTCGGCGTATTGCGGGACTCGATCGCCGAGATGCCGGCCTCCGGTGTGATACCGCTTTCGGATGACGCCTGGAACATTTTCAGCGAAGTCAGTCCTTTGCTGATCACAAAGGCGACGACCCGGGCGACAATCCACCGGCCGGTGTTCATGGATTATGTCGGGGTCCGGAGTTTTGATCGGAGTGGAAACGTGATCGGCGAAACGCGTTTTCTGGGCCTCTATGACTCGGCCGCCTACAGTGCGCGTCCCGAAGAGATTCCCTTGCTGGCAAGAAAGGTCCGCAACATTTTCGAGCGCTCGGGGTTCAGGCCCGCGAGCCATTCGGGCCGCGCGCTCATGCATCTTCTCGAGGATCTGCCGCGCGATGAGTTGTATCACTCGGATGAAGAAACCCTGTATGGCCTGGCGATGGGAATCCTGCGGCTTCAGGAGCGGCAGCGGGTCAGAATTTTCGCGCGCCAGGATGTCTATGGGCAATATGTGTCGGCCTTGGTGTTCGTACCCAGGGAACGGTTCCATACGCATCTCAGACAGCAGATCCAGTCGATCTTGATCGATGCCTTCGACGGTAAAAGTTCCGAATTCAAAGTGCAGTTGTCCGAATCGATTCTCGCGCGCATCCACTTCATTATCCACACCGGCCGATGCTGCCGCCTTTCCTACGATCTGAAGCAGATCGAACAAAAAGTCATCGATTGTTTGTATGACTGGAAAGACGAGTTCAAGGCCAATCTCCACAGTCATTTCGGCGAGGAACGCGGGAATCTTTTGTTCAAGCGCTACGCGGACGGGGTGAGCGCGGCGTACCGCGAAGGCTTCAGCCCCAGGATCGCGGTCTTGGATGTCAGTCACGTGGAAAACCTCGACGAGACGGGATTGCAACTCAGGCTGTACCGGCCCCTGGAAATACAGGGCAACCGGCTGCGATTCAAGTTGTACCACCGGGGTGAGCCGGTCGCGCTGTCCAGCATTTTGCCGATGCTGGAGAACATGGGGGTGCGCGTGTTGGACGAAAAACCTTACGCCTTGAAGCGCCAGGATACCGGGGAAGATGTCTGGGTCCACGATTACGGATTGGCGTACGGCGGCCAGACCGCGATTGAGGTCGAGGCGCTGAAAAAGAAATTCCAGGAAACCTTCGAACAGATCTGGACCGGTAAGGTTGAAAATGACGGCTTCAATCGTCTGGTTCTGTTCGCCCAACTCGAATGGCGCCACCTGAATATCTTGCGCGCCTTGTATTTCTATCTGCGCCAGACCGGTCTGGCCTTCAGCCAGGCCTATGTCGAGGATACGCTGGTCAACAACCCGGTCGTCGCGATTTTGCTGGTCGAATATTTCGAGGCCCGCTTCGATCCGGAATTCGAATTACGCGAGGAGAGTCTGGGCCGCCTGGAGAAGCTGATCTTGCGGCAGATCGACGAAGTCGCGTCGCTCGATGAAGACCGGATTCTGCGGCAATACCTGAACCTGATTCAGGCCATGCTGCGTACCAATTATTATCAATTCAAAACCGACGAGAAGGGGATTCCCTATCTCGCATTCAAATTCAACCCGGGAGCGATCCGGGATTTGCCGGCTCCGCGCCCGCATTTTGAGATTTTCGTTTATTCCCCGAGGGTCGAAGGCGTTCATCTCAGGGCCGGGCCGGTCGCGCGCGGCGGTCTCAGGTGGTCGGACCGCCGCGAGGATTTTCGAACCGAGGTCTTGGGTTTGATGAAAGCCCAGGTCTCCAAGAATTCCGTGATCGTGCCGACCGGAGCCAAGGGCGGATTTGTCGCCAAACGACTGGATGGCGCACAATCCGCGGACGCCGCGCAGGAGGTCAAGAATTGTTATCGGATATTTGTGCAGGGGCTGCTCGACGTGACCGACAATATCAGCGGGAACCAGACTGTTCATCCGCGCGAAACGATCTGTTACGACGCGAATGACCCTTATCTGGTGGTTGCCGCCGACAAAGGCACGGCGACCTTTTCCGATATCGCGAACCAGATCTCCAAGGATTATGGATTCTGGCTCGGCGACGCCTTCGCGTCGGGGGGCTCTGCGGGCTATGACCACAAAAAAATGGGGATCACGGCGCGCGGAGCCTTCGAATCGGTCAAACACCATTTTACGGAATCCGGCGTCGACTTCCAGACCGCTTCATTTACCGCGGTCGGGATCGGCGACATGTCCGGCGATGTGTTCGGCAACGGAATGCTCCAGTCCGAACGGATCAAACTGGTCGGGGCATTCAACCATAAGGATATTTTTCTCGATCCCGATCCGGATCCCGAAGTCGCGTTTCAGGAACGCAAGCGCTTGTTCGATCTGCCGGGATCGTCCTGGAGCGATTATGACAAGAACAAGCTTTCGCGGGGCGGAGGCGTTCATTCACGCGAATCGAAATCCATTCTTCTTTCCGCGAGGGTCAGAAAAGTCTTTGGTATCGAAGAGGACAAAGCGACGCCGAACCAATTGATCCAGATCATCCTGCGTGCCCCGGTGGATTTGTTGTGGAACGGCGGCATCGGGACCTATGTCAAGGCTTCCCATGAAAGCAATGCCGAGGTCGGGGACCGCGCCAACGACGCGGTTCGAGTGAATGCAAGCGAGCTTCGATGCAAGATCGTCGGCGAGGGCGGCAACCTCGGATTTACCCAGCAGGGCCGTTTGGAATTTGCCGCGCGCGGCGGGCGGATCAATACGGACGCGGTTGACAATTCCGCCGGCGTCGACTGCTCCGATCACGAGGTCAATATCAAGATCCTCTTGAACCGGATCGTCGATGAGGGGGATCTTACAGTTAAGCAACGCAACCGGCTGCTGGCAGAGATGACCGACGAGGTGGCCCGATTGGTGCTCAGGAACAATTTCCTGCAGACCCGCGCGATTAGTTACATCCAGTCCAAGTCGGGTCCGCTGTTGGATTTCTATCGGCGGATTATTGCCAAGCTGGTACAGGAAGGAGTGATCGACATCGCTTTGGACAGGGTCCCCTCGGAGGAAGCGATCGAGGCGACAAAACAGGAAGGCAGCGGATTGTCGAGGCCCGAAATCGCGGTGCTGATGGCCGGTTGTAAACTCTACTTGAAAAAAGCATTGCTCGGCAGTCCTGCGATATTCGAAAGCGGGTTCGCATCCAGCGAGCTCTTGAACTATTTTCCGTCCGCGCTGCGCAAAAAATTCGCCGGGCCCATTCAAAAACACCCCTTGAGGCGCGAAATCGCGGCGAATCAATTGATCAACAGCATGATCAACCGCCTCGGACT
>JAKEEL010000067.1 GCA_022616595.1 Methylococcaceae bacterium | reverse complement strand
GACGAACTGCTGGCGCTCGCGCTTTTGCCCGCCAATCGGCGCAACGCCGGAGAAATCCAGCCCCGGGAATTGCGGGAAAAGATCCTGACTTGGTTGTTCAACTACGACGTGCTTCCGGAAATCCATGCCGGACCCGCCGGAATCGCCGGTGGCATGAATCTGCATTGGACGTTCGGGAAATATGTCAAACCGGGATAACGGAAAAAAGCGGTTGAAATTCGATCATGGATTTTTTATGCTAAGTTTTCTTACCCAAAACATCATCGTAATGATGAGGGGAGCGGGCCATGATCAGCGGACTATTCGCGGTTCTAACCGCAATCTGGTATTTCAATACCGCGCGTCAAATCGGCAAAAATTCCTGGCTGTGGGCGGCACTGGGTTTCATTTGTTTTCAGGGCGCTTTTACGATTCTTACCAAAGTCATCGTGTTTCCGGTTTCACTGATGACGCCATCGATCCATAACGACAATGTTTTCAATTCGACGTTGTGGCTGATTGTCACGGCATTGACGGTGGCCATCGTGATGTTCGTACGGACCAATTATCTGAAAGGCGGCCTGGTCGCGCGGGACTCGGTCAATAAACCGGTTTCTTGATTCGCGCGGTTTAACGGCGCGGAAATGATCGAAACGGCGGATCTTTTTGACAATCCGCCAAAAAACAGCCGGCAGCAATCCCGGTCTGAAAGATTCGATGATCCGTCCGCAATCGGAACGGAGAGATGGGGCCGGGTCGGGCCATGTGACCTGAATCGTCCGTGCAATCCCCGGGCCTGATAAAAAAGTTTCTTCGATTGGCTCTTGGCTTAGCCTCAGGGGTTCTCTGCGTCTCGGGAATCGCGCTCCTTGGCATCCTCTACGCGACCTTACCGGAATTCAAAGGCCTGAAGACCCTTCCAGGACTGAGCGCGCCGGTCACAATAAACAGCGACCGATATGCGATACCGACCATCAACGCCGAAAACCGCTTGGACGCCTTCCGCGCCTTGGGATTTGTCGCCGCGCGGGACCGCATGTTTCAGCTCGAACTATTCAGGCGAAGCGCCGAGGGGAGGCTCGCCGAGGTATTCGGGTCGAAACTGGTACCGCTCGACCGGCAGCAGCGCAATTTCGGTTTCGCGCACCTCGCGACACGGATTCTGAAACGATTACCGCAGCCGCAACGACAAGTTCTGCTTGCCTATTCCGAAGGCGTGAACGCCTATCTGGAGCAGCACCGCTTTCCATCGCTTGAATTGACATTACTCGGCATCCAACCGGCTGCATGGAAACCGGAGCACAGCATCCTGGTCGCATTGCACCTGTTCCAGGCGCTTAATTTTACAGGGCACCAGGAAGCGATGTTGACCATCATGACGCGTACCCTGCCGAACGAGGTGGTTGCGTTTCTGACGCCGGATTCCGACCCGTACTCCGAGACTCTGATCGGGGGTCGAAAATCGCGTCGTTTTCGACAATCCGTTCCCGTGGAATCCCTTGAAGCGCTGTACCGATCGAAACGGGATGACCCGGAAATCGGCGCCCGGATTCGATTCGAAGAGCACATCGGGTCCAATGCCTGGGTGGTCAACCGCCTGAAGACTGCGGACGGACGCGCAATTCTGGCCAACGATATGCACCTGCCCCTGATCGCACCCAACCTCTGGTACCGTGCCCGGCTTCGCTATCCGAACACGGAGCTCAGCGGAATCACGCTTCCCGGCCTGCCGCTTCTGATCAGCGGAAGCAATAACCAGGTTGCCTGGGGCTATACGAATGCGCTTGCCGACGTGATCGATCTGGTCATGCTCGACATCAATCCGCGCAATGAAAATGAATATTCAGGACCCGAGGGCTGGCTTCCTTTTGAAACGAGGCACGAGACGATCCGGGTCCGCGGGGGCGGGGATGTAGCGATCCGAATCCGGCATACCCTGTGGGGACCCGTGTCAAACCGGACCTTGCTCGGCAAGTTGACGGCTATTCGCTGGACCGCGCTCGATCCCGAGGCCGTTGATCTCGCGTTGATCGATCTGGACCGGACCAAAACGCTCGATGAAGCGATCGCGTTATTCAACCGCGCGGGAGTTCCGGTCTTGCATGTGATGCTGGCCGACGCGAACGGGGGTATCGCCTGGACTCTGACCGGCAGGATCCCGAAGCGCCGGGGTTTTGACGGTTCCGTGAGTCTGCCCTGGGGAAACCGGCCGATTGCCTGGAACGGTTATCTGCGACCCGACGAACTGCCTCGAATCAAGGACCCTGCATCCGGCTTCATCGTAACCGCCAATAACTTTGTGATCGGCAGCGATTATCCCTATCCGATCGGACAGAACTTCGCAAACGGTTATCGAGCATCGAGAATCCGCGAACTCCTCTCATCGATGAACTCGATCAATGAGGCGGAAATGCTGGGGCTGCAGGCCGACACGCGCGCCGGACTGTACGATTTCTATCGGGATCTCGCGCTTTCCGTACTCGGCGAGCGGGCAGTGAGTGAAAATCCCGAGCTTCGCCGAATCAAAGAGAATCTGATCGCCTGGAATGGCCGAGCCGAGTCGGATAGCCGAGGCTTCGGAGTACTGTTCGGCTTTCGAAGACGGCTTGCGGCGGCAATCATCCTGCCCTTGCTCGACCGATGTTATGCTGCCGACAGCGGCTTTTACTACAGCTGGTTCAATATGGACACACCGTTAAGACAAATTTTGAGCGTGCGCCCGCCGAATATGCTGCCCCGCTCCAAAGGCCATCGGAGTTGGGACGACCTGATTTTGAAAGTACTGATCGAAACAGTGGTCAAATTGGAGGAGCGCCACCGGGTCCGGGACATCAATCAGTTGGTGTGGAGCGACATCAATCCGGTAAGAATCACCCATCCCTTCACCAGAGCGATTCCAGCGCTCTCGGGATTCCTGGACCTTCCCGAGTATCGAATGTCAGGCTGCACCTTTTGTATCAATGTCATGGCGGAAGGCTACGGGGTCACCGAAAGACTCATAGTGTCGCCCGGACACCATGACGAGGGCTTGCTCCAGATGCCCGGAGGACAGTCCGGCCATCCATTTTCCGAGCATTATGCCGACCAGCATGTATTCTGGGCGAAGCTTCTCGCGATGCCGCTGGAACCGGAAGAGATCCGCTACAGTTTGCGTCTGATTCCTTGAGTTTCCGGTTCGGAACCTACAAGGAATGACCGGCCGGCTTGCCATCCCGAAATGGACGAGCCATAAAAACGAGCATGGCGCTCACCCTGCATTCGGTCCTATAATGCGCGCATTTTTGAACCTTGTTTCGGACTTGGAATCTACTATTGATGCCGACTCACAATACCAGACTCGAGCGTCTGATCAACAGCCATCAGCAGCATCTGATCGCGAATGGTTTGAAGGGTGTTGAGAAGGAATGCCTGCGCATTACTCCCGATGGAAAAATTTCGCAAAGCCCGCATCCGCGTGCCTTGGGCTCGGCCCTGACCCATCCGTATATTACGACCGATTATTCGGAAGCGCTGCTCGAGTTCATCACCCCGCCTTTTCAAGACACCCGGGAAACCCTGTCATTCTTGAGGGATATCCACCAGTTCGTTTACGACAATCTGGCCGATGAACTGCTGTTGGCGAGCAGCATGCCCTGCGCGATCGGCGGTGACGAAAGTATTCCGATCGCCACCTACGGCACCTCCAATATCGGGATGATGAAGCATATCTACCGGCGGGGTCTCGATTACCGCTACGGGCGTTCCATGCAAGCCATAGCCGGGGTTCATTTCAATTACTCGGTTCCGGAAGTTTTCTGGCCCGTGTTCCAGGACCTCGAACGAAACCGCGCGGCGCCGCGGGACTTCATCGCGGATGCCTATTTTTCGATGATCCGGAATTTGCAGCGTTGGGGCTGGATCGCTCTGTATCTGTTCGGAGCCTCGCCCGCGATCTGTAAATCCTTCGTCCGCGATCGCAAGGCTTTTTATCGCGACTTCGACGAATTCGATCCCCATACCTTTTTCAAACCCTACGCCACCTCGCTGCGCATGAGCGATATCGGGTATAAAAACAACACGCAATCCCAGCTGCACATCTCGTACAACAACTTACAGGATTATATCGAGAGCCTGACCCTGGCCATTGAAACTCCGTTTCCGGATTACCGGAAAATTGGAATTCGCGTGGCCGGTGAATACCGGCAGCTGAACGACAATATTTTGCAGATCGAAAACGAATATTACAGCAGCGCCCGCCCCAAACAGATCGCCGACTCGGGTGAGAAACCGACCCTCGCCCTGAAACGGCGCGGAGTCCGCTATGTCGAGGTCCGCTCCTTGGATATTGAATTATCCAGCGACATCGGGGTTACCGAAGAGCGTTTG
>JAKEEL010000066.1 GCA_022616595.1 Methylococcaceae bacterium | reverse complement strand
TCTCTGAGCGTTTCCAATGCGCTTTTATGGCCCGCGAACCCGAACACCCCGCGAAAAAGCGGATGGTAGGAACTGACCAAGCCCTTGCCGTCGATCGAAGTCACGACCTGCGCATTCAACAACACCGCCAGATCGATCACGTCCCGCGCAACGCCGGTCGCTCCGGAGCCCAACACGAAAACCGGTTTCCTGGCATTGCTGATCTCATCCACGAGCCGGGATAATACCGCGGGGCTGACCGGAAGCTCACGAATTTTCAGATTATCCGGGTCAAGATGATAACCTTTATGTTCCGCGGGCGCCGCGAGTACATCCATCGGAATCGAAAGGTGGACCGGACCGCGCGGGAATTGATGCGCGGTCACAATCGCCGCGGCGAGTTTATGTTCCAATTGCTGAGAGTGGGAAACCAGCGAATTGTAGCGGGTACAATATTGAAACATCCCGAGCGTATTTACACTGGTGCAGGATGATTCCTGTGACGCGCCTCTACCGAATGTATGCAGGGCAGTCTGCGCGGTGATGACCAGCAGGGGTATCTCATTTTCATAGGCCGAGGCTACGCCGGTGAGCAGATTGGTCGATCCGGGACCGGTGGTCCCGCAACACACCCCCAGGATACCGCTTTCCCGCGTGTAACCCTCGGCCATGAACGCGGCCCCGGTTTCGTGCCGCGCGATCACCGGACGAATCCCTCCTCGCGCCTGACTCCTGGCCAGCGCGTTATACAGGGGCTCTATCGCTCCTCCCGGGATACCGAACAGGTATTCCACCCCGATCTTTTCAAGTGAATGGAGAATCAGGTCGCCGTTTTCGAAAACGGTGGACGGGGCCGCTGCATCGCGCTGGTCACCCGCGTCCCGATTCAATTTTCCGGGAAACGCCGCATTTTGCATAACACTGACTCGATTAAATTGGCAGAATCTTGAAGTTAAAATGATTGTTTTAGCTTTTTAGATTCAAGTATAGACCGTGCCGGAAAATATGTAGCCGGAGTTTGCGCGGGATTGATTCGGGTCACAACTGGCGGAGGCGCCGTTGTCCGGCGGCGGTTTCCTGGCAAGCCATTCACGCAATCCAGGTTCGGGCATTCCGGAAGAATCGCATCCAGGGACTGAATTCACCCCAGTCCGGGCGGCCCCAGGTATGCTGGAAAGTTTTGAAGCTTCGCTCGGGATGCGGCATCAGGATGGTAAAGCGTCCATCTTTGCTGGTTAAGCCCGCGATGCCGCTGGGAGACCCGTTCGGGTTGAACGGATAAGCTTCGGTCGGCTGGCCGAAATTGTTCGTGTAACGCAGCGCGACCGCGGAAGCGGCCGGTGCTTGATTTGGATCCACGCTGAATTCCGCGCGGCCTTCCCCGTGTGCGACGCATACCGGGATTCTGGAGCCTTCCATACCCTGGAAGAAAATCGACGGGGAAGTCTGAACTTCGACCATGACCACCCGCGCTTCGAACTGCTCCGAGCGGTTGCGCTTGAACTTCGGCCAGTGTTCCGCTCCGGGTATGATCTCGGTCAAGCCGCTCATCATCTGACATCCGTTACAGACTCCGAGGGCGAATGTGTCGCTCCTTGAAAAAAATTCGCTGAACTGGTCCCGAACCCGTGGATTCAACAAGATCGAGTGGGACCAGCCGCGACCCGCGCCGAGCACATCGCCATACGAAAATCCGCCACAGGCCGCCAGTCCGACAAAATTCCCGAGATCCTTCAGCCCCTGCATTAGATCGTTCATATGCACATCGATGCAGGAAAACCCGGCTGCATCGAATGCGGCGGCCATTTCCACGTGACCGTTCACGCCCTGCTCCCGCAAAATCGCAACCGCCGGTTTTCGGGTTTTCAGAACCGGAAAATCAAAATGATCCCTGGGCCTGAAACTCAACCTCGGGTTCAAGCCCGGATCGGAATCGTCGCCGATCGCTGCGAATTCCTGTACGGCACACTCGGGATTGTCGCGCAAGGATTGCATCTGGAAACTGGTTCTGGACCAAACTTGCTGCAGTTCCGCCCTGGAAGCGGCCAACAGCGCTTGTCCCCGAACTTCGAAGCGGATCATCGGATTCGGGTCGGGACGACCGATCACATGCCGGCATCCTGAAAGTCCCTCGCCATCGAGAAGGCTCAACGCGATCGGAGTCTCGTCCCGCCGCACTTGGATCACCGCACCGAGTTCCTCGGCGAACATTGCCGCGAGCGGGTCCGGTCCGAGACCCTCGAGTTCAATCCGCAGACCGCAGCGGGCCGCGAAGGCCATTTCGCATACGGTGACAAAAAGACCGCCGTCGGAACGATCGTGGTAAGCCAGCAGTTTCCTTTGCTGATTCAGGGCTTGTATACATCGGAAGAAAGATTTGAAAAGTCCGGCATCGTCGAGATCCGGGGGTTCCGAACCGACCTGCGAATAGACCTGCGCGAGCGCGGAACCACCCAGCCGGTTCCGGCCTTGTCCCAGATCGATCAGAATCAGGTCGGTATCTCCCTGATCCAGTACCAATTGTGGAGTCAAGGTCCGCCGGATATCGGGAACGCATGCAAATGCGGAGACGATCAGAGAAACCGGAGCGATCACGACCCGTTCCCGACCGTCCTGGCTCCAGATCGTTTTCATGGACAGGGAATCCTTGCCGACCGGTATCGCAATCCCGAGTTCGGGGCACAATTCGATGCCCACGGCGCGAACCGTTTGATACAGGGCGGCATCCTGGCCTTCGCTGCCTGCAGCCGCCATCCAATTGGCGGAGAGTTTCACACACCCTAGCGACTCGATGCTGGCGGCGGCGAGATTCGTAATCGCCTCACCGACCGCCATCCTGCCGGAGGCCGGCGCATCCATGATCGCGAGTGGCGTTCTTTCGCCGATTGCCATCGCTTCACCGCAGTCGCTGTGAAAGCCCGAGGCGGTCACGGCGACATCCGCTACCGGGACCTGCCAGGGTCCGACCATTTGGTCGCGCGCCACGAGCCCGGTGATCGACCGGTCGCCGATGGTAATCAGAAAATTCTTGCTGCCGACCGCGGGCAGTTGCAAAACCCTGCGCGCTGCCTCCTGGATCTGGATGCCCTTTAAATCGAGTGCCCGGGTATGTACTTCCAGGGTCTTCGCGGACCGGTGCATTTTCGGGGGCTTACCGAACAATAACGACATCGGAATATCGATCACATTAGAGTCACTGGCTCGATCGTAGAGAACCAAGTGTTCCGCTTCGGTGGCCCGGCCGATCACCGCAAACGGACAATGCTCCCGTTCACAGATCGAGGAAAACAGCGCCAAGGTGTCCGGATTCACGGCAAGCACATAGCGTTCCTGCGCTTCATTGCACCAGATCTCCAAGGGCGACATCGACCCATCGGCGCTCGGAATCGCAGCCAGTTCGATCCACCCGCCGCGTCCGCTGTCGCGCAGGATCTCCGGAACCGCGTTCGACAATCCGCCGGCGCCGACATCGTGAATCGAAAGGATCGGATTGTCCTGCATGACGCTGCAGCGATTGATCACTTCCTGGCAGCGGCGCTGCATTTCCGGGTTTTCACGCTGCACCGACGCGAAGTCCAGAAATTCCGAACCGGCCCCGGTCGCTTGTGACGAGGCCGCACCGCCCCCGATGCCGATCAGCATCGCGGGTCCCCCGAGCACGACGATCATTGCGCCTTCGGGGATCGTGCGCTTCTCGATGTTCGGGGCACGGATACTGCCCATGCCTCCCGCGATCATGATCGGCTTATGATAGCCGAAACGTAGACCGGCTTCCGTTCCGGGACCGGCGCATTCGAAGGTCCTGAAATAACCGGCGAGGTTGGGCCGGCCGAATTCGTTATTGAAGGCCGCTCCGCCGATCGGGCCCTGCAGCATGATGTCCAGCCCAGATGCGATCCGCTCCGGTTTGCCGGAATCGCTTTCCCAGGGCTGGATCAATCCCGGAATCCGCAAATTGGAAACGCTGAAGCCGCACAGCCCGGCCTTGGTACTCGAACCGCGGCCGGTCGCCCCCTCATCGCGAATCTCGCCGCCCGATCCGGTCGCGGACCCCGGAAACGGTGAAATCGCGGTCGGATGATTGTGGGTCTCGACCTTCATCAGGATCTCTACGGCTTCGTTCCGGTAGCGATATTCATGCGTCTCCGGATCGCGGTAAAAAACCTCCACCGCATGACCTTCCATGACCGCCGCATTGTCATGATAGGCGGACAGAATCCCCCGAGGACTGGTATCCGACGTGAAGCGAATCATGTCGAACAGCGTTCGCGACCGGGGCCGGCCGTCGATCGTCCAGCCCGCATTGAAGATCTTATGCCGGCAATGCTCCGAATTGGCTTGGGCGAACATCATCAATTCGACATCCGAGGGATCTCTGCCCAGAGCCTGAAAACTCGCGGCCAGATAATCCAGTTCATCCCGGGAAAGAGCGAGTCCGAGCCGCTGGTTCGCTTCGGCGAGGGCCCTCGAAGGACCGCCCTCCAATTCGATGCGCTGCAATCGGCCGGGATTCGCCTTCCGGAAAATCCCGCTTTCCCCGGAAGCATCGATCAGAACCTGGGTCATGCGGTCATGCAGGAGCGGCAGCATGGCCTCCTTGGCTCGCTCGCCAAGCGCTTCGCCTTGGCCGATCGAAAACGCATACAAACATCCGCGTTCGATCCGGGCAACCCCTTCGAGACCGCACCGCCTCGCGATTTCGGTCGCTTTGCTGGACCACGGCGAAATGGTTCCCGGACGCGGGACGAAGATCAGCGTTTCCTGCGCTTCAAAATCGCTTGGAATCGGCGCCTCGCCGTATTCCAGCAGACGATCGAGAATGGCTGTTGCGGCAGGATCGAGTTCGGACTCGGTATCGATATAATGCACATACCGCGCTTGAATGGCTTGGATAGCCGGTCCGAGTTTCCGCAACTCGGAACATAGCTTCTGCAGTCTGAACAACGAAAGGGCCGAGGCCCCCGCTTTCTTAATGAACATCGGATCTATGCGAGGCTCCGGCTGCTGGAACAACTGCGGGGCGCCGGCTATTTTTCCGCAATCTGCTCGTTTATTTTGTTCTGGATCATTTGCAGAAGATCCAATCCCGTGCCTTCGGAGATCACAACCCCGTCATCATCCAGTATCCGCACCTCCGTGGTATCGGATTTGTCATCCACCCGCACCCGGAAGTGCTGTTCCTCGACCGTGTTGGAATCGCTCCAGAACGCCAGGCTCGACCAGATGCTGTCGTTGGCCTCGCGATTGCGTCTGTCTTCGAAAATAATGTAATAAAGCCCGTCGGAACGATTCAAATCCTGCACTTCGATCTCCAGCCGGCTCAAGGCCCGGC
Organism: Methylococcaceae bacterium; assembly: GCA_022616595.1. GTDB lineage: Bacteria > Pseudomonadota > Gammaproteobacteria > Methylococcales > UBA1147 > UBA1147. Next base: position 2,790 of record JAKEEL010000066.1, on the reverse strand, counting down.
CGACCATTCGCCAGGCGATCGGAAATTTTTCCCGGATACTGATGTAGGCGCCTTCGGCCGAGCGCTCGACATCCGGCGCGGGTTCCGCCTTGTCGGTCTCGGGAAGTTCCTCCGGGACATAGGGCCGTTGCCTGACACCGGATTCGCCTCCGGCACCCGGCCCCGAAGCACCGCTCAATGGCCGGATCGGGGAATCCTCGATGCTTGAAATCGTCAGATCCGGCGGAACTTCAAGCGGGGGAATCTCGGTACTGTACTTATACTCCTTCTCGCGGTCCGGCAGTATATTTTCGAAGGACCCGCATCCATGAATCGATCCGACAACCGTCAGTAAAAGGAAAACGCGCGTGGTTGCTCGCATGGTTCGAAAAGACCGGATCAGTTCGATTGACGCGCCGTGGAGACTTGCGCCTGTCGCATCGCTTCGCGCACCAAGGCGTGGAAGTCCTGCCGCAACCAGGTCAGCGGCAAGCGGATGCCCCGATCGATCAATCCCATCTCATGAACCGCCCATTTTGCGGGGATCGGATTGGATTCGACGAACAGTTGCTGGTGGAGCCCTGCGAGACTCCGATCGATCTCCATCGCGGTTTCCCGATCGCCCGCGATGGCTGCCGCGCACATTCGATGCATCCGCGCGGGCGCGACGTTCGCGGTGACCGAGATCACGCCGACACCGCCCGCCAGGCAAAATTCACAGGCGGTTGCGTCGTCCCCCGAATATAATGGAAACGCCGTTCCGCACAGTTCGCGGATCCGGCGCAAGCGTTCCAGATTGCCGGTGGCCTCCTTGATCCCCGCGATATTTTCGATCGGAGCCAGCCTGGCGACGGTTTCCGGCAACAGATCGCAGGCGGTCCGCCCCGGGACATTATAAAGGATCTGCGGAATATCGACCGCTTCGGCGATCGCCTTGTAATGCAGGTACAAACCCTCCTGGGTCGGCTTGTTATAATACGGCGTCACCAGCAAGCAGGCGTCGGCGCCTGATTCCTTGGCGCAGCGTGTCAGGCTGATCGCTTCCCGGGTCGAGTTCGCGCCGGTTCCGGCGATGACCGGAACCCGACCCGCGACCTTCTCGACGACCTGGCCAATCACTTCGCAATGCTCATCCTCATCGAGGGTCGCCGATTCGCCGGTGGTTCCGACCGCAACCAAGCCGTCCGTTCCCTGTTCGATATGATATTCGATCAACCGGCCCAGACTGGCTTCATCCAACGAGCCGTCAGGATGCATCGGGGTCACCAATGCCACGATACTGCCTTGAATCATCCGCAATGCCCCCACGTCAAATAAATTGAGAATGGTAACGTGAAGGAGATCGTCCTGACAAGCAATGTGCGATCGAAAAAATTCGGCCAGGCCTGGAGTCCAGGGCGGTGAATATTGCAGCGGTTCTGTGTTATTCTTGATTTCCGGTCCGGCGTGATTGCTTTTTTGATTGATCCCTTGATCCTTGTCATACACTTTTCATGAGCATCCGAGTCAGATTTTTTGCGAGTCTGCGCGAACAAATGGGGTATTCCGAGAAATCGATCGCGTTCGAAGGCTTGGCCACGGTCAGCGATGTCCTCGAACGGCTCGACAAAGCCCGTATCCTGGATGCCCAAGTGTTGTACGCGGTGAATATGGAATACGCGAACTCCGATACGCCGGTCAAGGACGGCGATGAAGTTGCGTTTTTCCCGCCGGTCACCGGGGGCGGTCCGTGAAGGTCGAAGTATGCTTTTCGGCGCTGGAACCTTGGGCTGAAATTCGATCGTACCAGGAACGCCGCAAGGACCTGGATGGAAAATTCGGCGCGACCGCGTGTTTCATCGGAACCATGCGGGATTTCAACGACGGGGACGGCGTATCCAGAATGACCTTGGAACATTATCCCGGTATGACGCAACGGCACCTGGAAAAGATCGCGGCTCATGCGACGGAACGCTTTCCGGTATTGGACGTGCTCCTGATTCACCGGGTCGGAGAACTGTCGCCCAATGATCCGATCGTGGTTGTCGCGGTTTGGTCCGCGCACCGCGGCGCGGCATTCGATGCCTGTAGAGCGATCATGGAGGAGTTGAAAAGCACCGCGCCATTCTGGAAAAAGGAAATTCTGGAAACCGGGGCGCGATGGGTCGCAAAAAATACGCCGGGCTAGCCTACAACAAGCCCGCGAGGGGGGAATACGAGCCGGAATATGCACCTATCAGGCGTTCCCTTGACCAAGATGAAGGTCGTGCTGGACGATCCGGTCCGATACTCGCTGGTCCATGGAGATGGCGAACTCACGATGAATCCGCTGCTAGGAACATCGCTGAGCCTGCGATATACAGGCGAAATTCATTGCATTCATTGCGGCCGCCCGACCAAAAAGAGCTTCAACCAGGGCTATTGCTATCCATGTTTTTCATCGCTGGCCCGATGCGACCTGTGCATCGTGCGGCCCGAGCAATGCCACTTCGAAGCGGGAACCTGCCGGGAACCCGAATGGGCCTTGGGTCACTGCATGCAGGATCATATCGTTTATCTGGCCAATTCATCGGGGCTCAAGGTCGGTATCACGCGGAAGTCCCAGATTCCAACCCGCTGGATCGATCAGGGCGCGGTGCAGGCCCTGGCGATAATCCAGGTCAAGTCGCGTTTTCAAGCCGGTTTGATCGAGGTGATTCTGAAGTCGCGTGTCAGCGACAAAACCAGTTGGCAGCAAATGCTCAAGGGGAATGCTGAAAATGTGGATCTGGAACGTGCTCGTGATCAATTGCTGGAAGGCACGCTGGACCGGATTCAAGCGCTTCGCGAGCG